>JBJTPO010000614.1:0-10892 GCA_046075145.1 Planctomycetota bacterium | reverse complement strand
CCTGGGACGTCGTGGGTGGCCCGGGCGTGATCCGCGTCGCCGAGGAAGCCAACGCGCTCGCGATTTCACACACCCAGGCGGTGCACGCGGAGATCCTGCTATTCATGCGGACTGGCTTCGACGCCGACTTCGCGACCGATGCTGACCGCAAGGCAGGCCAGATCGAGCTGGGTGGGGAATGGGTAGAAGCCGACCGTCAGGGTCTCCTCCGCCGCCTCGGCAGTGGTGACGAGCAGGGTGCCGTGCTCGACGATCGTGGCCAGGTCGATATCGTCGAGCAGAGCGCGGAGGGCGGCGAGGAGGGAGCCGCCCTCGACCTGAATGGTCTCGAGCCGAGTCTCGGCTTCCAGGCCCGCGTCCTCGAGCGCTCGCCAGTCGATCCGCACCCGCAGCTTCGCCCGCTGCGACAGCCAGTCTTCGACGTCCAGAAGCGTGGCGTTTTCCGGGAGCCGAATGCCGCCTTCGGGCAATGGCTCCTCGAGCTGGCGCACGAGTGCGGCGTCGGCGGCCGGCACGGCGTACCTGGCCTCATAGCGCGGCGTGGCATGACGCAGGCTGGGCTGCGGGTGTCGGATGCGCGGCGACGCGGCAGGCAGCGTCACCGGCTCGCCGGCGGGTGAGTCGGGGGCCGTCTCGTCGGCGATCGGCGCGTCGGGAGCCGACGCATTGGCCGCCGCGGGGCCGGACGGCCCGGCGTCATCCGCGGCAGCGCCGGCGGCCGACGGGCACGCAGCGTTGGCCAAGGCTGCCAGCACGAGGATGAGTCGGAGCCCGGAGAGAGGCGAAACGATGCTGGCAGACACGGCGGGGCTCTCCGCGGGATCGAGGGGAAGCCCCCCCGCTGGCAGAGAGTCTCGACCCCGGGCCAACGGCTGTCAAACGGTGAGGCCTCGCCGTTCGCGGCTCAGGGCCGGCGGTCGCCGAGTCGTTCCGCCGGCTCGCCGAGGAGTCGCTCCAGGGCGGCGCCGAGCTTCTTGCCTCGAGCATCGAGCGTGACCACGTTGCCATCCCGACCGATCAGCACGACCGTCGGAATGCCCGTGATGCCGTAGTAGGTCGCCAGTGGGTGCCGCCAGCCGGGGCCGCCCGGCTCCTCGTAGAGAACCGGCCAGGGGATCCCTTTGGCCTTCACGAACTGCGCGAGCTCGTCGTGATCTTCCTCGAGGCTGACACCGACCACCTCGAAGCCCTTGTCATGCCACTGCTCATATTGCTTCCGCAGGTTGGTGATCTCGGCGACACAGGGGCCGCACCACGTGGCCCAGAAATCGACGAGCACCACCTTGCCCTCCAGCGAGTTTTGGTCGAAGGGCTCGCCCGAGAGCAGCGTGCCGGTGATCTTCATCGGGTTGCCGGGGAGCGACAGCCGGCGGGCGGTGCCACCGATCCGGTCCGCGAGTTCGCGGACCGCGGGATTGCCGCTCCGCTCAAACTGGGGAAGGAAGGCAGTGAACGCGGCGGCGGCGGCCGACTCGCCCCCGGGCATGCCGCCGAGCTTGACGGCGAAATCGGCGGCCGTCGTCGCGAGGTCGGCGTCGTCCGGGGCGGCCTCGAGGAGCGCCGCTACGCGGGCCACGAGCGGGGCCGCGTCCTCGGGCCGCCCCGAGCCGACGGCGGTGTCGACCTGGGCCGCCAGCGCGGCGCCCCGCACGCGGGCGGCGAGAGCCGGATCGCTGACGTGGTCGAGCGATTCGGCGAAGCCGGCCAGGGCCGCGGCGGCCTGGGGTTCGCCGAACTGCCGCAGGGTCTCGAGCGCGTCGAGTTTGAGTGCGACCGCCCGCTGGTGGAGGTCGTCGTCGGGCTGGGTCTGGGCGAGGATCTTGTCGGTCGCCTCGACCGTCGCCGCCGCCGCCCGGCGGAGGTAGTACCGCCGCCGGCCCCGGGAGGTCGGCATCGCCGCCGGATCAGCGAGCTTGTCGATGTAGGCAACGAGATCGGCGGGCGTGCCGTCGGGCACCGGGGGCACGGTCGGTGTTCGGGAGGCTGTCCGTGGTGCGGGCGTGGCTTCAGCCGCCGGCTCGGCGCCGGTCGCGGCCAGCAGGGCCGTGGACACGAAGGCGGCCAGGGCAGGCGCTGCGAAGCGGTGCAGCAGAGACGGGGCGACGGTCATCGGGAGCTCTCGCGGCGGTCAGAGGGGGAACGCTCGCGAGAGCCTACCTGCCGCGCTTGCATCGCAGCAACGGCGCCCGGGCTTCCCGTGCCCCGCAGTTCAGTCCGAGCGACGCGCGACGGTCAGTTCCGGCAGTCGCACCGTGATCGCCGTGCCCTTGCCGGGCGCGCTCTCGACCCGGATCCGGCCGCGGTGGGCCTCGACGATCTCGCGGCAGGCGGTGAGGCCGAGGCCGCTGCCCCCCTTGCCCGTCTCGTCAGGGCCGGCCTTGGTGGAGAAGCGGGGCTCGAAGATCCGGCGGAGGACGTCGGGCGTCATGCCGCAGCCGGTGTCGCGGACCATGAGATCTACGAGGCCGGCCGGCTCGTCGTGCGCGAGCCGCAGGATCAGCCGGCCCCCGCTCGGCATCGCCTGGCGGGCGTTGACGAGAAGGTTCAGGAGCACCTGCTGCATCTGCCCCGGGTTGGCCGACACCCGGGGCACCGGGGCGAACTCCCGTTCCACCTGGACCCGATACTTCATCATCTCCCGCTCGAGCAGCACGAGCACGTCCTCGACGAGCAGATGGAGGTCGACGGGCTCGAGCCGGGTGGAGCGATTGCGGGCCATCGAGGAGACGCTGGCGGTGATCTTGGCCGCCCGGCTGCCGGCCGAGAGGATCCGCTCGAGCGCCTTGTCGCGGGTGGCCTGGTCGCGGTGTCGCAGGCCGAGCCGGGCGTAGTTGAGGATCGTCGTCAGCGCGTTGTTGAACTCGTGGGTCGTGGTACCGAGCAGTTCCCCGAGGCTGGCCTGCTTGCGGGCCTCGAGCAGTTCACCCCGCAGAGCCGCGAGCTCCGCCGCGTGCGCCGCGCGGGCGGCGGCGAGATCCCGTTCGAGGGCCGCCACGGCCGGGCCGCCTGGGAGCCTGGCCGGCGCAGGGCCGTCCCGCCGGACCAGCCGGTCGCCGGCGAGCTGCTCGGAGGAGCGTGCCTGGTCGAAGTTCATCGGCAGCCTGGTCGCCCTGTGCAGGGGAGAGGAACGTCGAGCCGGCGGAACGCGAGCCGCGCCGGGCGCGGCCCCCTGCCGCGCCGAACGTCCGAACTCCCGCCTGCCTCGGGACATACGTCCCCGTGTCGCGTATCGTCGACCTTCCGCTCGAGCCTGTAGAATGCCGGCCGCGAGTGGTTTCGGTTGCTCGACCGTTCAAGTTGCAGGGCTCGCCGCCTGTAAACTCCACCTCCCCCCCTACGCCCCAGCCATGCCGCATCGTTTGCCAGTCTTACCCCGTCGGCCGCAGGGGATCACGCTCGTCGAGTTGCTCGTGGTGATCGCGATCATCGCCCTGATGATCGGGCTGCTCCTGCCGAGCGTGCAGTCGGTGCGGGAGTCGGCCCGACGGACCGCCTGCAAGTCGAACCTGCGCCAGATCGGTCTCGCGATGCAGCTGTATCTCGATCGCAAGACCGGCGGCGGCCAGAAGGGGCGGTTTCCCGACGCCGCGGTGGTTCCCAGCCAGGAGCTCGAGTTCTTCACCCCGCAACGGCCGATCAAGCCGAGCATCGTGGCGGCGATCGGCCCGTTCATGGAAAACAACCGCGAGGGCTTCCGCTGCCCGTCCGACTCCGCGTTCTTCGTGCGGCCCCAGGCCTACATGGCCGAGCTGGAGCAGCGGCTCGCGAAGATCGGCCGCTCGCTGGCCGACCGGCCCGCTGAGTACAAGGATGCGTCGTACGAGGGGTCGAGCTACGAGTATCCGGCTCGGCGGCTGACTCAGACCGATTCTTCCGGCAAGACCGTCGGCCGAACCCGGCAGGAAGCCCTCACCTACCGCGGCCAGCAGGGCTCCTCGGCGCGACTCTGGATCCTCTACGAGTTCGACGCCTTCCACGGCGGCTTCACGTTCTTCTCGAGCGGCGACGAGAGCGAGTACAACGAGCGGCCGACCCCGCCTGAGGGCGCCCGCAACTTCCTCTACCTTGACGGCCACGTCGAGAATCTGTGACGGCCGGGCGCCGGCCTCGCGATTGGAGATCCCCCTGATGAGCACTGCGACGGGTCGATCGACCACGAGGCGGCCGGCCGCCGCTGCCACGGATCGGCCGTCCGCGTGGATCTGGGCCGTGGTGGTCGCCGCGTTCGCCGTCCTCGCGCTGCTCGTCGCCTGGCTCGCGGGCTGGATCCGGTTCACGACCGATCCGCGGGTGACCGAGATCGTCGCCCTGCAGGAGCAGGCACGAGCGAGGTTCGGGCAGGGGAGCGGACCAGCCAACCTCGCCGATGCGGCGGCCCTGGCCACTGCGATGATGGAGATCCGGCAGAAGACGGAGGCGCTGCCCGAGCACCTGCGGCCGCAGGCGGAGCAGGCGGGCCGGGGCATGTTCCAGGCGGCGTTTCGGGCCCGAATCGACGCCTTTTTCACGCTGCCTCCGGAAAAACGGCAGGCCGAGATCGACCGCCAGATCGACCAAGAGGAGACGATGCGGAAGGCCTTCGAGGCCGGCCGCACGGTGGCCAGTGCACTGGGCGGTGGTGGATCGCAGACGGGATCCGCACCCGTTGGGAACACGGCCCAGCCGTCGGCAAATCCACCCCCGGGCGGGCCGGGCGGCAGCCGTTCCGAGGAGGAGCGAAACCGCTGGCGGAAGTCGATGATCGATCGCACGACACCGCAGGAGCGGGCGCGGTACACGGAGTGGCGGCGGGCGAAGGACGCCCGCCGCGAGCAGCGGGGATTACCGAGCGGCTGGCCGCGGTGAGGCCGCGGGCGGACGACACGGAAGGCGCTCGGCCATGCACGATACGCTCGGCCTGCTGGAGGAAGCGCGGCAGGTGGCTTCCGATCTGGGCTACGTCGTGCGAGAGGAACCGCTCGGGGATCTCGTCGGCGGCCCCTGCGTCGTGGGTGGCGAGCGGCGGATTCTTCTGAACCTGGAGCAGGGCCCTGCCGATCGGCTGGAGGTTTTGCTGCGGGCGCTCGCCGCCGACCCGCGGGTGGAGTCCGAGCCCAAGAGCCGGCTGTTGGCCAGGCGGCTGATGGCGCTCGGCGACGGATGACGGCCTCGGGCGGCCGGCAACGCGTCAGCGATAGAGGCCGTTCGTGGCGATGAAGCGTTCCACGGACCGGGGCGTGCGGTAGCGAATGCTCCGGCCGGCGGCGAGTGCGGTGCGGAGATCGGTGGCCCGGATGCCGATGGCCGGCATCCGGACGCGGCGGGCGAGGATCGCCGCGACGGATTCGGCGCCGAGCAGATCGGTGAGCCCTGCCGCCATCACTGCGGCCGAAAGATCGTCGAGCAGGTCGCGTTCCACCGGCACGATCTCGGCGAGCGTCGCGATCCGCTCCGGTTCCCGCCAGGAGGGCAGACCGGCCAGCGCATCCGGGCCCAGCAGGAGCACGAGCGTGTCGCCCGGATGGGCGTAGGCGAGGGTGGCGAGCGTGTCGACGGTGTAGCTTGTGCCGCCGCGGTCGAGTTCGACGTCGGACACCGTGAAGGCATCATGGCCGCCGATCGCGAGCGTGAGCATCTCCAGCCGGTGCCGGCCATCGGCCAGGGTTCGTCCGGGCTTGTGGGGCGGCTGGGCGGCCGGCACGAACACGACCTGATCGAGCCGGGCCTGCTCCCGCGCGCACTCTGCTGCGATCAGGTGCCCGACGTGCACCGGATCGAAGCTCCCGCCGAAGACACCGATCCGCATAAGGTTTTCCGTACGCTGATTTGCAGGTTGAAGATAAAACCGCTCAGGCGATCAGCCTACCCGGGATCTTGCGGTTGAAGCATCTTTGGATTGCGAGGGGTTGCCAGTGCCAATCGAGCGGCGTAGGAAACCGAGCGCAGCAAGGATTGCGAAGCGAGGTTTCCTCCGAGCGACCGGAGGGCAGGATGCCCGCAGGGAGCGTCCGGCGAGATGGCACGGGTAACCGCGAGCGCACACGCAGGGGATCCCTTAGACTCGCTCGCATGCCGCCCGACCAGCCCACCCAGCGAGATCTCTTCGAGCACCGGCCTGCGTGGGCCGAGGATGACCTGCGGCTGGGCACGATCGCCACGGTCGTGCTGCCCGACGGCGTGGACAAGCCGTTGGATTATCTCGTGCCGGAGGCGCTGGCCGCGGCGGTCGAGCCGGGCCGCCGCGTGCGGGTGCCGCTGGGGCGGGCGAATCGCCTTCGGCTGGCGTACTGTGTGGCCGTGCGGTCGGGTGAACTGCCGCAGACGCCGCTCAAGGAGGTGGCCGGCGTCGAAGACGACAAGCCGCTGCTCTCGCGGCGGATGCTCGCGCTGACCGAATGGATGGCGGAGCGGTGGATGGCCCGGCGCGGCGAGGTGCTCGAGGCCGTGCTGCCGGCGGGCGTGCGGCTGCGGCGGAAGGAGCGGGTCTCACGGCTGCTGGTCGCCGGCGCGGTCGAGCCGGCCCGCAGGCTCACGCCGGCCCAGGCGCGGGTGCTCGTGGCGGCGCGGGAGCCAGCTACGGCCGAACAGCTCGCCCAGGCCGCCGGCGCGAGCCGGGCGGTCGTCTCCCGGCTGGTGAAGCTGGGGCTGCTGCGCGAGGCCGGCGCGGTCGCGGCGGTCGCCGGCCCCGCCCGGCGGGCCATTGCCCACGACCGGCCGGAGATGCTCTCGCCGGCCCAGGCCTCGGCCCTGGGGGCGATCTCGGATGCGATGCGCGAGGGCCGGCATGAGGCGATCCTGCTCTTCGGTGTGACCGGCAGCGGCAAGACGGAGGTCTATCTGCAGGCGGTCGAGGAGACGATTTCCTACGGGCGGCAGGCGATCGTGCTGGTGCCCGAGATCAGCCTCACGCCGCAAACCTGCGACCGCTTCCGGGCTCGGTTCGGCACGGTGGCGGTACTCCACAGCCACCTGACGCCGGCCGAGCGGCACGCCCAGTGGCGGGAGATCGTGGCCGGTCGCGTGAACGTCGTGGTCGGCGCCCGCTCGGCGATCTTCGCCCCTGCGCCGCGGCTTGGCCTGATCGTGATCGACGAGGAGCACGAAAGCTCGTTCAAGCAGGCGACGGCGCCGCGGTATCACGCCCGCGACGTGGCGGAGTGGATCGCCCGCGAGGAGCAGGTGCCGCTGGTGCTCGGCTCGGCGACGCCCGCGCTCGAGACCGTGGCCCGGTGCCTGACGGGGGAGTGGCGGATGTGCCGGCTGGCTGATCGCGTCGGCGGGTCACAGCTGCCGGCTGTGATCACCGTCGACCTCCGCGACCGCTCGGCCCGCAGCCGGGGCGCGATCAGCCCGCGGCTGGCGGCGGGGATCCGCTGGGCGCTCGACGCCGGGGGGCAGGTGATGCTGCTGCTCAACCGCCGCGGCTTCGCCACGCACGTGCAGTGCCAGGCCTGCGGCCACTCGATGCGCTGCCCGCAGTGCGAGATCGCGCTCACGCTTCATCAGCCGGGCCACAAAGGAGTGTGTCACGGGTGCGGCCTCGTGACCCGCCTGCCGGCGGACTGCCCGGAGTGCCGCTCGCCGGGGCTCGTGCACCGCGGCACCGGCACGCAGCGACTCGAGGAGCAGGTGCGAAAGGCGTTTCCCGACGCCGCGGTCGCCCGGATGGACACCGACACCATGCGGAGCCGCGGCAGCCACGAGAAGACGCTCGACGCCTTCCGCGATCGGCAGATCGACATCCTGGTGGGCACGCAGATGATCGCCAAGGGGCTCGACTTTCCCAGCGTGATGCTGGTCGGCGTGGTCAACGCCGACGCGGCGCTCCACCTGGCCGACTTCCGGGCCGCCGAGCGGACCTGCCAGCTGGTCACGCAGGTCTCGGGCCGCAGCGGCCGGGGGCCGCAGGGGGGCCGCGTGGTCGTGCAGACGAGCACGCCCGATCATCCCGCGATCCGGTCAGCCGCAGCCCACGACTACGAGGCCTTCGTGCGGAGCGAGCTGCCGATCCGCGAGGCGCTGCTCTATCCCCCCTTCGGCCACGTGATCCGGCTGGTGGTTCGCGGCGCCGACGAGGGCCGCGTGGAGGCCTGGGCGGCCACGCTCGCCGAGCGGCTGCGGGCCGAGGCGGCGAAGGAGGGAGGCGGGGCGGGGCTGCGCGTGCTGGGGCCGGCGCCGGCGCCGATCGCGCGGCTGCGGGAGCGGTTTCGCCATCATCTGCAGGTGCACGGGCCGGACGGTCCCGCATTGCGGGCGCTGGTCGGCCGGGCGACGGCCGGCCTGAAGACGCCCGACGGGATCGCCTGGATCGTGGACGTCGATCCGGTCGAGATGCTGTAGGCCAAAGCCGTTCCGCGCAGGGTAGGATATCGTCCGGAAAGCCATTCCATGTCCTACCGTTCCCTCCGCGACATCCTCGGCGAGACGAGCCTCGAACGGAAGGTCCGCTTCCTGTTCGGCCTGTGCCTGTTCGTGCTGATCGCGGCCAGCTTCTGGTGGTACGGCAGCCGCACCGAACGGCTCGTGTATGCGAGCAGCCAGGCCACGGGGCGGCATGTGGTCGATGCGATCATGCTGCAGTACCACTGGAAGATGCTCGAGAAGGAGCAGCAGTACGCCAGCACGATCGAGAGCCTGGAAAAGCGTCTGCCCCAGGAGAAGTATCGCTGGCGGATGCTGAAGCCCGACGCCACGCCGGAGGAGCGGGCCGAGTACCGGCCACTCGACGAGGACGTGCTGCGGGGATTCCTGGAGCGGCGGCCCGAACCGGGGCGGCCCGGCGGGGCGGCGGGCGGTGCCGCGGCGTTCGCCGGCGGGCCGGATTTCGAGTGCCGCGACTTCCGCACCGACGACAACCAGGAATACCACTACTACCATCCGATCCGGTTTCGCCAGGACTGCGCGCTGTGTCACGAGTATCGCGGCACGGTCGGCGCCGCCGGAACGGATCGGCCGAAGCTCGCCGAGGGCGACCTGATGGCGGTGGTCAAGGTGGTCATGCCCGATGCGGTCACCCGCAAGGCGATCAACTGGAACCGGGCGATCCTCCTGGCCACGGCGATCATCACGGTCTTCCTCGCGATGCTGGTCGCCTATGCGATCGTGCGGTACGTGATCGTCAAGCCGCTCGAGCACCTTCGTGACGTGAGCGACGAGGTGCGGCGGGGCAACGTCGAGGCCCGGGCGGAGATCCACACGGCCGACGAGTTCGAGGAGCTGGGTGTGGCCTTCAACCGCATGCTCCGCGGTCTGATCGACACACAGGAGGAACTCAAGAAGGCGAACAGCGCGATGGATGAAAAGGTGGACGAACTGGCCCAGGCCAATCTCCACCTCTACGAGACCAACCGGCTCAAGGGCGACTTCCTGGCCACGATGAGCCACGAACTGCGGACGCCCCTCAACAGCATCCTTGGCTTCTCCGACGTGCTCGGCGGCAACCCGGCGCTCGACGCCAAGCAGCAGCGATACGTGGAGAACATCCGGTCGTCGGGGCGGATGCTCCTGGAGATGATCAACGACATCCTCGACCTGGCGAAGATCGAGGCCGGGAAGATGGAGATCCGCCCCACGGTCTTCCGGTTGGAAGCGGCCGTCAGCGCCCAGTGCGACATGATCCGGCCGCTGGCCGAGAAGCGGCGGATCGACGTCAGCTTCGAGGTGGGCCCCGGGCTCGACGAGGTGGAGCAGGATCAGGGCAAGGTGCAGCAGGTCCTCGCGAACCTCCTCTCGAACGCGGTCAAGTTCACGCCGGAAGGGGGCAGGGTGGACGTCGTGGCCCGGCTCGTGGAGCCGGCGGATGGCGGACCGGCCGATGAGTTCGCCCTGGACGTCGTCGACACGGGCGTGGGCATCGCCGACGGGGAGCAGCAGGCGATCTTCGAGAAGTTTCGACAGGGCAGGGTGTTTCAGCGGGACGACGCGATGACCCGCGAGATCTCGGGGACGGGGCTCGGCCTGTCGATCGTCCGCGAACTGTGCCGGTTGCTCGGGGGCGAGGTGGAGCTCGAGAGCCAGCTGGGCCGGGGGAGCCGGTTCACGGTGACGCTGCCGCTGCGGCTGGATCGAGCCACGGGCGGGGCCGCGGAGCCGGCCGCCGTGGGGCGGAGCGTGGTCTGACGGGGGGCGCGGCCATGGTGCCGTCATCAGGAAAAGGAGCTCGTGCGATGCCGAAGCCGTCCGCCGTCGAGGTGGTGCTATTCACCGACGGAGCCTGCAGCGGCAATCCCGGGCCCGGAGGATGGGCCTACATCCTTCGCCATCCGCCGACCGGCCGTGAGTCGAAGGCCTCCGGCGCCGAGCCCGACACCACGAACAACCGGATGGAGCTGACAGCGGTCGTCCGCGGCCTCGAGCAGCTCAAGCGGTCGACGGTGGTGGAGCTCGTGACCGACAGCGTCTACGTGGGCACCGGGCTATCCGACTGGATGCCGAAGTGGAAGGCGCAGGGCTGGCGGCGGAAGGAGAAGGGCCGGTTCGTGCCGGTCAAGAACGAGGACCTGTGGCGGGAGCTCGACCGGCTGGCCGCCGCGCACACGATCCGGTTCACGCACGTTGCCGGCCACTCGGGCCACGCGGAAAATGAGGAGTGCGACCGGCTCGCCGTCGAGGCGTGCAAAAGGGTGGCTGGAGGGCCATCCATGGCCCCTCCGGCATAGGCGGCCCGCCGGCCGCACCTCCAGGCGGCCGTGCTCGTGCGCTCGATAGCGATCGACACGTCATCAGACGAATCCGCAGTTGATCGGCGAAGGGGTGCCGGTTCCCCGGAGCCGGCGTTGCTGGCGAGCGCAGGCAGGATGCCGAAAGCGAAGCCAGCATCGAGCGAGCGGAGGCCAGGATGGCTGCAGCGAGCGTCCGGGCGACGGGGACCGGCACCCCGGAGCCTGCACGTGATGAGAGGTTCGCATCGGGCG
>JBJTPO010000613.1:0-3388 GCA_046075145.1 Planctomycetota bacterium | reverse complement strand
TCTCCCCGACGACGATCTCGGCCTTGATCCGGCGGCGGGCGAACACGCCGTTGCCGACGTGGGTGTCGCCGATTCGAACGAGGCTGTCGAGGGAGGGGCGGGAGACGGGGCGGGCCGGGCTGGGATGGGTGGGCATGGGGCTCCGGGGCGGGCGAGCGCTGGGGCGACGTGATCGAAACCGACGGAGTTGTAGCGACGCCGATTTCAATCGGTCAACAGGCCACGTGGCGGGATCGCGTCGCGGGCAGCGACTGATCACTGCCACCAGCCACGCAGCCGGTCGACCATGCCCTGCCGCGACGGCTCTGGCTCCACGGGCTTCCCCTGCGGCCCGGGCTCGGGAGCCTGGTTGGCGACCGCGGCCAGCCTTTCATCGCTCACGAAGGTCTCGAGGAACTTCGGCCAGTGGCCGTCGAGCCCGACGAGCGCCGTTCCCACATCACCCTGGTTGAAGCGGTGGCTGATGGCCGCGATCCGTTTGGCAAGCCGGCCGCGCTGGGAGGCGTCGAACGCCAGATCGAAGACGCGGACATCGTCGATCTGCACGCCGCCGGGGCCGAGGAGGTCGAATCGCACCCGCAGCGAATCGATCGCCGCGGAGGGCAGATCGTCGACCTGGAGGACGAACAGGGACCACTCGGCCGTGAGCGGACGGCCGCCCGTCAGTCCCCCGACGGCAGCGAAGCGGTAGTACTCGCGGCCCGCCTCGACGGCCTCGATGGCGATCCGCAGTGGCGGCTGGGGTTCGCCCGGCAGGATCCGGAGCCAGGCGGCCACGCTGATCCTGCCCGCGCCCGGCGGCGGAAACGGATTGCTGCGGAGGGTCGAGAGGCCGTTGCGGGAGGCGAAGGCGAGCCCCCGGCTCGGCCCGGCGCCCCGACCCTCGTCCGGGCCGCGGCGGCCGGCGACCAGTTCGAGCGACCCGCGGCGCGGCTCCACCAGTTCCCAACCCGTGATCGCCGGCGTGCCGGTCGTCGCCTGAGCGAGCCCCAGTTCGAAGCCGGGATTGTCGAGCACGTCGAGCGGGGCGGGCGCCTCGAGCACGGCCAGCCGCTGCCGCAGCCGTTCGATCCGCCGGGCCACGTCGGCCCGGATGGCGTCGTCGTAGGCCACGGCCACCGCATCCACGCCCCCGCCGCCGTCGATCACCAGCGACCGCACGCCCCAGGCCGGCAGCGGCACCGTGACCACCTGGCCGGTGGCGAGCGGCAGCGTGGAGCCGTCGGTCGCGTCGATCGCCGCCGAGACCGATCCGCCGAGGGTGAGCACCGCGCGGGCCGCCGCGGGGCCGGCGTTGACCACGGCGATCCTCGTCATGCCCTCCGTCGCCGCGGTACGCACCGCCAGCGGCGCCGGCAGGCCGCCCACCAGGTGCATGGGGCCGGCTGGTAACGACTCGTAACTGCTGCGGGCGGCCGGGAGATGGGCGGGGAGCGAGACCACCGCCCGCATGTCGAAGACCACCTCGGCGTCGCCGGCGACGAGCGTCTCGGCCAGGCCGCGGTCGCCATCAGGGTCGGCGCCGACGATGGTGACGTCGCACGGGCCGGGCGGATTCGCCGCGCCGGACGGACCATGGGGCGCGACGGCCGAGAGGTCGACCGAGAGCGGGCGGGTCACGATCACCGCCCCGCGCCGCCCACCGCCTGCGCCCGCCTGCGACGTGGCCAGGGCACGACTCGCCGCGGCCACCGCGGACCGGTCACGGAGACTCGCTCCGGGGGCGCGGATGTGGGGTGCCATGAACACGAGACTGCCGCCGCCCGCCGGCAGGCCGGTCACCAGGCCGATCTCCCGCAGCAGGTCGGGAACCCCCGCCGGCTCGTCGAGGCCGGGGCGGAAGCGTTCCGCGATCTCACCCGCGGCCGCGAGCGTGGTGGGCACGAGGTAGACGGGCCAGCGGGCGTCGATCGTGGCGACCCGCGCCGTCAGCCGGCCGTAGAACGCCGCGATCACGCCGGTCCGCCAGGCAAGCCACTCTTCCCGCAGCGGCCCCGCGACGAGTCGCGCCCGCTCGGCGAACCGCTCCGGTCCGATGTCCGCGTGGCTGCCGCCGATCGATGCGGCGAAGCGACCGAAGGTGGCGTCATCGAGGCCCCAGGTCACGCCGGGCAGGTGCAGCCAGCCGTCGTGGGGAAGCACGAGGGCCAGTCCGGCCACGGCCGGGCCGCCGGCGAGCCGCTCGGCCGCTTCGACCACGATCCGTTCCACGGCCGCCTGCACCCGCGGATCGAGCACGTTGTAGTGAATGCCTCCGGGGATCCTCCGCGGCCGCCCGTCGGCACCGAGGCAGGCGATGCCCGCCGCCGCGTCGCCCGCGAGCTCGGCCTCGAGTTCGGGAATCGCGGCGTTGAACGCCAACGCGGGCACGACCGACAGCCCCCGCCTGCCGTAGACGGTGGCGACGGCGGTCAGCACATCCTTGGACGAGGGGTCGAGGCCGGCGTCGCCGGAGGCGGCGGGATCCCAGCGGGTCGCCTGGCGGGTGAGCTGCGACGGCCACGCCGCCGCGCCGTCGGCGTAGACGGTGACCACGCCGCCGGCGAGGCCGCGGGCCTCCAGCGCGTCGGCCGAGTGGCGGATGCCGGTGAGGTGCGTCGTCCAGTCGGCGAAGGGCCGGCCTCCGGTCGCGGCGACCCGGCCGGGCCCGCCATGGAGGCGATGCAGTTCGGGCGTGGCGAAGACAGCGAACGTGGACCGCCCCGCTTGTGATCCCGCCAGGGGCGCGGGGGTCGTCCGCTGCGCCGGCGGCAGCCGCGGCGGGCCAGCCAGCACGCGAACCCGGCCGACGAGGGCCGGGCCGTCGCTCGAGGGGTTGGCGATCACCACCAGCGGGTTGCGGGTGGTGGGCCAGAACACGAACCGGTGGGTGCCGAGGGAGTCGGTGCGGAGGTCTGCCGGCGGGAGCGTCTCGAAGCCGCCGGCATGCCGCACCTCGGTGGCGGTCGCGGTCGCATCGGGTTCGAGCACGCAGGCGACGACGGTTGCCCGCTGCAGCCGAGGGTGGTCGATCTCGACGACGTGCGGCTGGCCGGGCTGGGCGCCGGCGATGACGATGCCCTCCCATGACGGTTCTCCGGCATGCGGGGCCGGGGGCAGTCGCAGCATCGGCCCGAGCGGGTGCGGCACGACCAGCGAGTGACCGGTGGCCAAGAGGCCGCTCAACCGCGGCACCATCGCCGAGACGTTGGGGATCGGCACCTCGGGCAACCCGGTCATCTCGGGCAACCGCGGCAGCGGAACCCGCGCCCGCGACAGGCTCGGCAGCGGCATCGCCGGCAGCGGGATGGTGGGCATGGGCACCGCGGGCAGCCCGCGGCCGGGCAACCGCCGGAGCCGCTCGTGAAGCTTGGGGCTCCCAGGATCGAGTTCGTAGGCGGCGGCCCAG
>JBJTPO010000612.1:0-2333 GCA_046075145.1 Planctomycetota bacterium | reverse complement strand
CTTCGGCCGCGGCCGCCGGCCGCACCTCCGGGCGGCCGTGTTCGTGCGCCGGGTGGCACTCGACGGTCCAGGCGGAGCATCCTCGGATGACCAGGTGCTGCGCTGATCGTCCGGTGGGATGGCAGGGGCAAGCCCGAGCCTGCAGCACCCCTTCCGGTGCGATCATGGTCGCGCGAGCACGATCCGCACGTCGGCCACGTTCGTGCCGGTTGGGCCGGTGACGATGAGGCCACCGGCAGCCTCGAGGAGCGGCAGCGCGTCGCACCTGGCCACCGCGGCCGCGACGTCGAGGCCGAGTTCGTGGATCCGTTCCGCGACCCCTGCGTCGGCCAGACCTCCGGCCGCGGTCGTGGGCCCGTCCTCGCCGTCGGTGCCGAGGCTCGCGACGAGCAGGCCCGTCGGCCAGCCGCGAGCCGCTGCCGGCAGCATCGCGAGCGCGGCAGCTGCAGCCTGCTGGTTGCGACCCCCGCGGCCGTGGTCGGCGGGCAGCCGCACCACCGCCTCGCCCCCTTCGACGACCGCGCGGGCGCGGCCGTCGGCCGCGGCGGCCTCAACGAGCGCCAGCCCTGCGGCGCCCAGCCGCAGGCCCACGTCATCCGCCGTCTCGCCCGCCGCCGTGGCAGCGGGGCGGACGGTGACCGCGTAGCCGAGCCCGTCCGCCGCCCGCGCTGCGGCTTCCACTGCGATGGCGTTCGTGCCCAGGAGCACGTGATCCACGCGGCAGCCACGCGGCGTCGTCCACGAACCTGGCGGTGAGACGAGAGACGACGGCTGGGCGGAGCCTGCGCGGGCCGACTCCGCACGGAGCACGGCCGTGAGCCGCGGCGCGACGCCCGTGGCACCGAACCGCTCGAGCACGGCGAGCGCCGGCGCCGCGCTCTCGGCCACGGGCATGCATGGCCCCGACGCGATGACCTCGAGCGGGTCGCCGATCACGTCGGAAAGCACGAGCACGAGCAGGCGGCCTGCCGAGCAGGCCCGGGCCAGGCCGCCTCCCTTCACGTCGCTGGCCGCCTGGCGAACGACGTTCAACTCGGTGATCGTGGCCCCTGCCGCCGAGAGCCGCCTCGTGACGGCGAGCGTGTCGGCGAGCGAGACGCCCTCCCGCGGCGCCGCGATGAGTGCCGACCCGCCCCCGCTCACCAGCGCGATCGCCACATCGGCGGGCCCGAGCGCCGAGACGAGACGGAGCATCTCCCGCGTCGCCGCGACTGCCGCAGGCGTGGGCAGGTTCTCGGCGGGGGCCCGGGTCGCGCGGATCTCGACGCCCGGGAGCCGGCGGCCCGAACCCTCGGGCACGCTCACCAGGCCCGCGATCCGCTCGGTCGCGATGCCCCCGGCCGTCAGCACCTCGACGAGCCCCGCCGCCATGCCGGCGGCGGCCTTGCCGCCCCCCACGATCGCGATCCGGCCGCGGCCGACCGCGAGCGGCGGGAAGAGCGACCTGCCGTCGAGCAGCACCTCGCCCGCAGCCACCGCGAGCCGGCGGGTGACGAGCGGCTCGGGCCGCACCGCCGCGATCGCCGCGTCGCGGATCGCCGCCAGGTCGTCGCGGAGCCGCGCGGCTGCGGTCATCATTCGTCCCGGATCGGCGGGAATTTCTTGGGGTCGAACCGCGACAAGTCGATCCCGCCGCGGCCCTCCTCCTCCAGCAGCTTCATCCGCATCTCCAGCCGCTCGAGCCGGCGGGCCAGCATCGCGGGCGACTCCTGCGAGGGCGCGGCCGGCTTGACGCGGGGCACGGACGGGTAGCCCAGCTGCCGCTGCAGCGCCGCGAAGAAGAAGAGCGGGTCCTTGCCGCGGTTGGCCCGCGCGATCCGCCCCTCCTTTTCGCCGAACAGGATCGGACGGTCGGGGGTCGGCTCCGCACGGCCGGCCAGGAGCGCGTCCCGTTTCTCGAGCCGCCAATACTCCGGGCTGCGTACGAACACGAGGTCGGCCAGGTCGATCAGCCCCACCTGCCGCGCCACGGTGGTGATCCAGGCCTTCCAGTCGGCGTCGAAGATGTGGTCGTCGGTCACGGCGGCCAGGCCCCGGCCGTAGTCGAGGCGGTTTCGCGACAGGCACTCGAACCGGTAGAAGAACAGTCCCTGCGGCGTGGCCCCCTCGGCCCGGTAGCTCGCCTCCCGCTCGAGCATCGCCAGCGCCGTGCGGATGTCGAACCGCCCTCCCTCGTCCTCGGCGCGGGCCATCACGAAGGTCTGGAAGGCGGTGAAGTAATGCGGCAGCCGGGCGAGCGCGGTTGAGAGCGTGCCCACCAGCTTGAGTTCGCCCACCAGGTAGTCGATCGCCAGGGGCAGCTTCGAGGTGGCGAGCACCTCCTGGCCGATCGC
>JBJTPO010000611.1:0-8636 GCA_046075145.1 Planctomycetota bacterium | reverse complement strand
CTCTGGCCGTCGTCGAAGTTGTTCGTGATCGACAGCGTCTCGTTCCACTCCACCCAGCGAAAGCCCGCCAGCCACGTGACCGAGGGATGCGTCTTGCGCCGCCAGTTGAGCTCGAAGCTCTGGATGAAGCCGTTGGTCATCACGGTGCCATCATTGATGGCACCGACGCTGATCCCCGCCAGTGCATCCCAGGCATATTGCGTTGGCAAGGGAGCAACGAACTCCTGTGTCCCCCCGATACTGCCGACGTTGAAGTAGTTGGCTTCGATCGCTTCGCAGTCGTCGATGTGCAACATCAATGCACCGCGTGGGCCGACCGCCATGTCGGTCAGAAGCTGGTTCGCCGAGAGAACCGTCCGTGGATCTGCAGGGTTATCAATCACATAGAGTGGTGTCGCAGGAATGTTTCCCCGCCAGAGCATCAGCACATCTATCTGACCGGTCCACCGGGGACACGCCTCCCCAAGGCACCGATTGAGGATTCCGCCGTGCTCGTGACAGGGCCCCTGCCGACAAGCGTCGCAGGGCACGTTCACCGTCGGGTCGTAGCCGTAGGACGGCAGGGCAGGGGCCACCGCAGGATCGACGAGCACCGATTCCTCCCCCACGATCTCGCCGCCGCCCGTCGTGTCTCCGATCGTGGCGACACCGTCGTAACTGGCTGCGTCCGCGGACCTTAGTCCCGAACACACTGCGCTCCAGACCGCAGAACCCGCAACCAGTGCCGCCACCCGCCACGTCTTCCTGTTCCGCATCCAGCCCAGCAGGCCGGACGCTCGCTGCACCTTCATGGCAACCTCACATTCGTTGTCATCGTTCGTGGTGTTACGCCCCCCCCAGGGAGCAACGTCACCTTGGCATCGGCGACCGGTCATAGCGATCATGACCAACGTGCCTCGGGTGAGGGTCCGGAGGGCCTGGCAAGATAGGCAACGGCCTCCGCCCGGCCCTGGACGCCGTGCTGCAACGCTGCCCCAACCGGGCTCCCGCGCCGGAACGCAGAACCCCAAGCCAGGGCAAAAGTGCGGGGATTTGAAAGGTTTTAACACTCCGCAGGCGTGGGTGAAAAAAACCGCTGAGTCGGCGAACCAAAAGTTTGACCCGCCCGTAATCCCGATATACCCTCTGCGAGGAGCCTCGCGAGAGGGGGTCTTGCCCTGACGCGAAGCCCTCCTCCCCTCTCAGGGAGCCCCTCTTTGCTGAAAGGCAATCAGCCGGGGCGTTCAAGTCCCGTGGCTGATATCCGATCCGTCCTTAACGCCTTCATTTGACCATTCCCAGGAGCCTGCCGCGATGAGCCCCATCCGCAACCTGTTCCGCCCGCTCACCAGCCGCCTCGCCAGTCGTGCCCAGTCTGCCCGCCGCAGCCACGACCGCCGGCGACTCGGAGCGGAGCCGCTCGAACAGCGGCTACTTTTGGCGGCGGACATCGCGCAGGTCTTTTCTTCCGCCATGAGCACCGACTACACGGTTGGCGCACGGATTCCCATCCAGGTGCTGTATTCCGAGCCCGTCACCGTCTCAGGCGGCTCGATTGTGGCTCGTGTGGCGAACGGATCGGTTGGGGGCGGGTCGGCAGCGTTCAAGGGGGTATCGGCCGGTGGCCTGATCCTCAACTTCGACTACACCGTCGCTGCCGGCGACAACGTCGCCCAGTTCGACGTGCTGCTTGACCCCACCGATTTCATTGTGGGCGGTGTGATCAGGAGCATCAGCGACTCGACGCCAGCCGACCGACGGGTGGGTACCGCGGATGTCACGCTCGCCGACGTCAACGCCGGCCTAGCGATCGACACGACCGCTCCCGTCGTGCCGACTATCGCAACGACGTACGTCAACCCGCTGGCCTACTCCACCTCTCCCACCTGGGCGGCCCTCCATTCCAACTACTTCGTCATCCGCGGAACCGCGGGCACCACGGCGCTGCCCGCCGGTGAGACGCTTTCTGTCCTCGTCAATGGCGCAACGTATCGGCCCACGGTCAACTCGAGCGGTGAGTGGGCGATCCGTATTCGCCCACTCGGCAATGTCCCTGCAAGCGTGCCGGTGAGCGGATCGCTGCAGCCGTGGTCAACGACGAACGGCGACGCGTATGACGTGGTGGCGACGATTGCTGACACGGCCGGTAATCGCAGTTCGGACAGTTCGACCAGCGAGGTCGTGATGGACCGGGACCCGCCGGAGGCGGCAGGCTACTTTGCCAATCCTTCCCAGGCGAGTTACCGAGCCGGCCAGACGATCAGCATCTACGTGCAGTACGACGAGCCGGTGCGTGTCGTCGGCACGCCCACGCTCAGCCTCAACGTGACCCCAGGCCCAGCCGTGGCCGCCTACGACCCGGTCGCCACGGCAGCGTGGACTGCGGGCGATCGCATCTACTTTTCCTACACCGCGTTACCGGGCGACTCGGCCAAGCCGCTCAACGCGACGGGATTGAACTTGAATGGCGGCGCGATCGAGGACCTGGCGGCGAATCCCCCGGCCGATCCCACCGCGATTGGTACGGGCGCTCTCGGCGGCATCACGATCGACACGACGGTTCCCACGCTTGTGACGCCCTTCGTGAGCTCCACCAGTCCGGACGGCACCTATGTCGTCGGCAGCCCGAATATCACGATCACGGTTAAGTTTAGTGAGCCTGTGTTCGTGACGGGCGGCGTCCCCGAGCTGGCTCTCAACGCCGGCGCGGGTGCCAAGGCCACCTACAGCAGTGGAACGGGCACCGACACGCTGTCGTTCACCTATACCGTTTTGGCAGGGCAGCGCACGCCGGCACTTGACTACACGTCGACCACGGCCCTGTCGCTCAACGGCGCTGCCATCCTCGACGCCGCCGGAAACGCCGCCACACTGACCCTGCCCGGCCCGACTTCCGGGAACTCTTTGACGCCCACCAAGTCGTTCGTTATTGTCGCCACGCCCACCGTGATCCAGGTGAGCACGCCGCTGCTCAAGGGCACGTACACGGCGGGCCAGACTATCCCGATTTGGGTGATGTTCACGGAGGTGATCGATGTCCGCCCCGGGCCTTCACCCACCCTGCTGCTCAATACGAACCCCGCCAGTTCGGCGGCGGTCTGGACCGGCAACTGGATCGATGCGACAGGCGCGTCCGTCACGACGCCCACCAATATCCTGCAGTTCGAGTATCTCGTGCAACCGGGCGATACAACGACCGGTGCGTTCCTGAACTACGCCAGCGTCTCGGCCATTCAGAGCGCTGCCGGAATCGGTCACGCATGGACCGGGCCCGCGAGCCCGCAGTTTCTCGCTGCCAATACCACGCTGCCTGCCGTCGGCTCATCGCAGGATCTGCTCCCCTTCCAGATCACCATCGCCCCCGACACCGTGGCTCCGCCTAGGCCGGGCATCGTCCTCACGGACACCGGTTACTTTTCAACCGACAGGGTAACCAACATTGGCACCCTCACGGTCGTCAACATCGAGCCGCGGGCCACCTGGGAATACTCCTACGATGCCGGTGTGACATGGAACCCCGGCACCGGCACGTCGTTCGTGCTACCTCATGGAAGCTATGCCGCCGGTGACCTGAGCGTACGGCAGACCGACTGGTCGGGCAATGTCGGCGCCGAACGCCGTGCGCAACCGTTGGTGGTCGACATCGTCCTGCCGAATCCACCGACGGTGTCATTCAACGACACCGGTGTTCCGGGTGACGGGATCACCCGCGACGGCACGGTCACCGTTGGCGGCCTGGACGCGTCGCCGCCCACTGGTTCGATCCGCTACAGCATCGACAGCGGGACTAGCTGGACGGTCCTTTTCCCTGGCGTGACGTCGTTCGTCCTGCCGGCCGGCACATATGCAGCTGGGTCCGTCTTGGTCGCCCAGCAGGATCTTGCCGGCAACATCTCTCCCGCGCCGTTCCAGTCGGTTGCTGTGACCACCATCATGATCGACACCTCGGTGGTGACGCCGGTGATCGCGCTCGAGGCCGACACGGGCGTGAGTGGGTCGGACCGAGTCACCAATGATCCCACGGTGCTCGTCAGCAGCATCGAAAACGGCGCGACCTGGCAGTACAGCCTCAATGGAGGCACGTCGTGGACCAGTGGCAGTGGTTCGTCGTTCGATCTGCCGAACGGCGTTTTTGCTGCTGGGCAGGTTGTCGTCCGGCAGACCGATCTCGTGGGCAACACCGCGGCGGCATCGAATACCCAGCAGTGGGTTGTCGACCTGATCAATCCCGTGATCGCTGGCATTGCCGCACCGGCCGGGACGTATCTCGCCGGGAGCGTGATCCCGATCACGGTCACCTTCAGTGAAGTAGTCTTTCACGCCGGGGCTTCGGCGCCGACGCTGACCCTCAGCACCGGGCGAGTGGCGACACTTGCTGGAACTGTCCCAACTGCCGGCACGATGACGATGACGTTCAACTACACGGTACAGGTCAACGACTCGTCGCCGGCCCTGCAGGTGACCTCGTTCAACACTGCGACCGGCACTTCCGTTGGTGACCGTGCCGGAAATCTCCTCACACTCAATGCCCTGGCGAATCCCGTGATCCTGCCCGGGCCCGTGGTCGTTAATGCGAACATCCGCGCGTTCTCACCCATCTACGGCAGCGACCCGGCTGCCCCGCTCGCCGTCAACACCGCGGTGACTCGGATTCCCATTCAGTTCACCACACCCGTACGAAACTTCCAGCTGGCTTCGATTCGTCTATTCTGGAATGGGCGGTCGGTGTCGTTGAAGGGTGCACAACTCGTCGGGAGTGGCAGTGCGTACACGCTCTATGTACCTCGCACTTCGACGAACCTTAGGGGCATCTACCAACTGGAAATCGCTGGGCCACGGACCACTATCCAGGCGATTGCCGGCGGCTTCGCCATGACTGGCACCTCCAACATTTACTGGCGGCGAGCCTAAGCCTCCCGGTGCTTCTGCTCCCGACATAGACCCGGATCGTTTGCCCTTGGGTTGAAAGACAGTGGCCGGCCTGCGCCGAGGTTGGCCTGCGACTTCTCTATCATGGAACCCATCGGCATAGATACACCTATCCGAGGGGGCTTCCGCCATGCGCATCGTCTCGCTTCTGCCTGCAGCGACGGAGATCGCTTCGTCCCTGGGCCTCGGCCACGGCCTCGTCGGCCGCTCCCATGAGTGCGACTGGCCGGCACAGGTCACGGGATTGCCCGCGCTCACCCGCCCCCGCGTCGATCCTGCGGCGTCGAGCCGCCAGATCCACGAAGCCGTGGTCCGGGCGGTCGTCGCCGAGCCGGGCACATCGAACGCCCTGTTCGCCCTCGACATCGCGGGCCTGGCAGCCCTCGAGGCCGACGTCATCCTGACGCAGGCCACCTGCAACGTCTGTGCGATCGCAGGTGACGATGTCGCCCAGGCGCTGCGACGATCGGGCCGTGCGCCACGTGTCGTCTCCCTCTCCGCGACGACGCTTGCCGGCCTCTGGGATGACATCCTCGCGGTCGGCGCGGCCACCGGCACGCTCCCACGGGCCCGTGAACTCGTGGCCCGACTTCAGGCCCGCTGCGATTCGGTGGCCTGCCGCGTCGTGAGCCTCGGCCGGGGAGAGGCCAAGCGGCCCAGCGTCGCGGTGATCGAGTGGCTCGATCCGCCGATGGCCGCAGGCAACTGGGTGCCTGAACTTGTTCACCTCGCCGGCGGCGAGGATGTGCTCGGCCGAGCCGGCGCACATTCCCACTGGATCGACTGGCCCGCCGTGGCCGAGGCTGATCCCGACATCGTGATCCTCGCCCCTTGCGGGTTCACCCTCGAGCGGATCGTGGCCGAGGCCAGCGTGGCGCCGCTCCGACGGCAACTGGCACCGCTACGAGCCGCCTGCGAGGGCCGGCTCTGGGCCATGGACGGCCATCAGCTCCTGAACCGGCCCGGACCTCGACTCGTCGATTCCCTCGAGGTGTTCGCGGAGATGATGCATCCCGACCAGTTCAACTTCAGCGCGACAGCCAGGTTCGCCCGTCGACTCGCCACGAGCTGACCGTAGGACTTCCTCAAAGGTCGCCGGGCTTGAGACCCTTCCTGGCCCCGTTGAATCCGAACGGCGTCGGCTCGAACGTGCCCACCACGTCCACGCACGAACTCGCCGGGATCTTGTCCTCGAGGCCCGTCGCCCAGTAGCAGGCGTTCACGAGCATCCGCCGCGTGCCTTCGGCCACAAGGTCGGTCGAGGATCCCATCGTGGTCGTGAACACCCGCCCGCTCGGGCCGCCATCGACGGCATACGTCTTCGTCCAGGCCACCGGCATCATCGGGTCGTTCTTCTTTCCCTCGACGGCCGGGGAGTCGGGAGTCATCCCGGCGAGCACCTGGCCGAGGACGAGCGGCTTCGAGTCGCCCGGCAACGGCAGGCGGACACCGTAGACATCGGTCGGTCCCCAGATGTCCCCGTCGGCGATCCCGCGGAGGATCGGGTGATCCTTGGCGTCGGGGGCGATCAGCCCGCGGGTGCTTTCCCTGCCATGGTCGCCGTGGTGACTGATCCACTTCTCCCCGAGCACGAGCCGGCCGAAGCCGTCGGCCCACTCCTTCTTCTCGCCGCCGTAGCCGTTGCCATAGTGGGCATAGGCACGGTCGCCCGGGATGTTGAAGGCATGGGTCGCCGTCCGCATGCCGATCACGGGCTTGCCGGCCTTGAGATAGTCGTCGATGGGCTTCATCTGATCGTCGGGCAGGTTGCGAAACCGCGTGGCGATCACCAGCGGGTCGGCCTTCGCGAGGGCCTCGAGGCCGGGGATGTTGTCACCCGTGTTGGGGCTGATCGCGCCTGTCTTGGGGTCGATCGCATAGAGCACGGTGCAATTGAAGCCGTGGTGGGTGGCCAGGATCTTCGCGAGTTGCGTGAGCGCCTCCTCGCTACGGTATTCCTCGTCGCCGCTGACGAGGACCACGCTCTTGCCCGCGCCCGGGCCCGCCGTGCCCGAGACCTCGAGCCAGGGGTTGTCGGCCCGGAGCGGGCAGGCGGCGACCAGCGCGAGCGTCAGGGCGACCAACAGCAGGCTCAGCGGGCGGTTCATGCGGCGTCTCCATGATCTGTAGGGCACACCAAGCGTGCGCGACCGACGACAGTGTCGCACGACCCGGGGCCGCCTTGCAAACCACCTCCCTCGATTCGACAACGCCGATCCGGCGAGGTACTACAGTCTCAAGCGTCGCCCTTGGGCGGCGCCCCCCTTCCCTGGAACCATGCTGTGCCCGACCGCCGTCCTGCCTTTCCCGCCGCGCCCGCCATCGATCCCCGCTGGATCGGGGTCCTGGCCGCAGTGGTGCTTCTGGCAGCCGGTCTGGCCCGCGGGATCTACACCGTCGGCCCAGAGAGCGTGGGCGTGATCCAGCGGTTCGGCCGGTTCGTCGGCACGGTGGGCCCGGGCCTGCGATTCAAGCTCCCCTTCGGCATCGACACGGTCACGATCGTGCCGGTCAAGCGGCAGCTCAAGATGGAGTTTGGCTTCGGCACGCCCGGGGCCACCGACAGGCAGCAGCCCGCCGCCGAGCCGGAGCGGGAGAGCGACATGGTGACGGGCGACCTCAACGCCGCCCACGTCGAGTGGGTCGTGCAGTACGAGATCAGCGACCCAGAGGCCTATCTCTTCAACATGCGGGACCCGGCCGACACCCTCCGCGACCTCGCCGAGAGCGTGATGCGGGAGGTGGTGGGCGACCGGACGGTGGACGAGGTGCTCACCGTCGGCCGGCAGGGGATCGAGACCGACGCGATCACCGGGCTCACGGCCCTGGTCAAGGAACTCAACATGGGGTTGCGAGTCCAGCAGGTGCAGCTCAAGAGCGTGCAGCCCCCCGCCGCCGTGCAGGCCTCCTTCGACGAGGTCAACCGCGCCCAGCAGGAGCGGGAGCAGATGATCAACCAGGCCAACGGCGAGTACAACAAGGTGGTGCCGCGGGCCAGTGGCGAGGCCCAGCGACTCGCGAGCGACGCCGAGGGCTACGCGATCCGCCGCGTCAACGAGGCGGAGGGCGACGCCGCCCGGTTCAAGGCGATGCTCGGGCAGTACGAGCAGGCCCCCGATGTGACCCGCCGCCGGCTGTACCTCGAGACGATGGGCGAACTGCTGCCCAGGCTCGGCGGCACGATCGTGATCGACGCGGAGGCGCGACAGTTCCTGCCGCTGATGAACATCCCGGCCGCCGCCCGGAGGCCCGCCCCGTGAGCCCCCTGCCGATCAACCATCCGCTGGTCACGTTTCTCCGCCGGCTCTCCGAGCTGCTGTTCTCGCCATTTGGCATGGCCCTCCTGATCCTCGCCGGGATCGTGGTGTTCGGCTGCGCCTACACGGTGGACCAGACGGAGCAGGTGGTGATCACCCAGTTCGGTCGGCCGGTGGGCGAGCCGATCAACTCCAACCGTGGGGAGGGCGTCGGTCCCGGCCTGCACTTCAAGATCCCGTTCATCCAGACGGCCAATCGGTTCGAGAAGCGGATCCTCGAGTGGGACGGGCCACCCGCCGAGATGACCACGAGCGACAAGCTCTACGTGGTGGTCGACACCTTCGCCCGCTGGCGGATCATCGACCCGCTGGTCTACTTCCAGAGTCTGCGGGACGAGCGGAGTGCCCTGTCGCGAATCGACGACATCATCGGCAGCGAGACCCGCAACGTGGTCGCCCGCCACGACCTGA
>JBJTPO010000610.1:0-3999 GCA_046075145.1 Planctomycetota bacterium | reverse complement strand
TCGAGCGGGCAGTAGAAGGGACCCGCGCCGGCGTCGGCGATCCCGCAGCCGCTCTGCACGCGGCCGCTGAACATCACGAGCCTGGCGGGTGCGAAACGCTTGTTGAAGGCCTGCGGAAACAGCCTGGCCCAGACGTCCTCGTTGTCGGCCACGACGGTGCGGAGGAAGGCCCCCATCTCGTCGTTGATGGGCTTGGCCGGCGCCGCCTGCCGGGCTCCCGGCGCCGCCTCGAAGAGCTTGAGCACCGGCACCAGGTCGGGGAAGAAGAGGGCCGCCCCCATGATCAGGAGCGTCAGCAGCCCGCCGCCCACCGCCACTTCCCTGCCGAGGCTCCGTCGATCCTCGACGTTCTTGCTTTGCCTTCTGCCCTGCCACCGCATGCTCGTGATCCTCTCCGGGGGTGATGTCCAAGACGCCGACAGTGTAGGGCACCGGGGACACGGATGCGCCACTTCGGACGCGCCGTCACGGCCAACCACACGGCCCGGAACCGCGGCCTCCGGGAAATAAAAGCCCCCCGGCGCGAGCACGGGGGCGTGGATGGCGGTGACTCGGGCGGCTCAGTCCTCCGGGAGCAGCCGGCCCTTGGTTTCGGGCGCGAAGGGGAGCACCGCCAATCCGAGCAGGAAGATCAGGCACATGGCCAGGCCGGCCGGCCGCATCGGCTCGGGCGACCCCGCGAACACGGTGGCCGACAGCTGCCCCAGCAGGAACGGCCCGCTGGCCGCCACGAAGCGGCCGACGTTGTAGCAGAAGCTCGTGCCCGTGCTTCGCAGGCGTGTGGGGAAAAGCTCCGGGAAATAAATCGCGTATCCGGCGAACACCGACAGCTGGAAGAAGCCCATGATGGGCAGCATCCACCAGAAGTCGCTGAAGTCGTCGAGATACGCGAAGACGACCATCGTGGAGATCATGGCAGCCGTGAAGAAGATCGCAAAGAAGGCCCGGCGGCCCACCCGCTGGCAGATTCCGGCGGCGAGCATCATGCCCACGAACGCACCGACTTGGATCATCATCGAGGCGACACCCGACCAGATCGTCAACCGGCTGGAGAGTTCCGCCCCGGTCAGGCCCTGGGCCTCGAATGTCTTCTTGAGCACGCTTCGCTGGAGGTCGATCGCGAAGAAGCCGACCCCCCAAAGCCCGATCACCCCGGCGCAGGCCAGGAGCAGTCCGATGATCGCGTTTCGCCGCCAGCGCGGGTCGGCGAACAGGGCGCCGTAGCCCCCCAGCGAGGCGCCCGTGGCAGCCGCCTGCTGTTTCATCACCTGCCACCGCTCGGGCTCCTTCAAGCCGGCCCGGATCACCAGCGCCAGCACCGCCGGCAGCGCGCCGATCACGAACTTCCACCGCCACGGCTCCCAGCCGGCGATCAGTCCGTCCTCGAACGACTTCTGGGCGAGCCCCAGACCGATTCCGATCAGGGCCGCACCGAAGTTGCCGATGGCCGAGAGCGCCTGGAGCAGGCCGAGGGCGTAGGGGCGGGCCCGCTCAGGCATCACCTCGGCGACCAGCGCCACGCCCACCGCGAACTCGCCCCCCACGCCCAGGCCCGTGATGAACCGGTAGAACGCGAAGTCCCAGAAGCCCTGGGACAGGGCCGACAGACCCGTGCAGAGCGAATAGATGAGGATCGTGATCATCATCGTCTTCGCGCGGCCGATCCTGTCGCCGACGACGCCGAAGATCAGGCCGCCCGTGGCCCAGCCCGCCAGGAAGATGCAGGTCGAGAGCCCGGCGAAGAAGTCCACGGCCTTGGGGTCGGCGGCGGCGTCGGCCGTTGCCAGGAGCGTCTCCATTGCTGGCTTGCGCGCCAGGTTGAAAAGCTGTTGGTCGAGGCAGTCGAACAACCAGCCCATGGCGGCGACCACGAGCACGAACCAGTGGTAGCGGGTCAGTCCGCGATACCAGGGGCCGTCGGCCGCCGCCGCCGAGGTCGACAAGGAGAAGCGGGAGAGGTCGGCCAAGGTGGATCAGTTTCCGCGCCAGAAGTATTTGCTAGCCCAGTTCCGCCTCGACCCGCCGCATGTAATCGATGCTCTCGCGGGCGAGCCGCTCGGACCCCGGAGCGTAGTCGAAGACCTCCACGCTCACCCAGCCGGCGTAGCTGATCTCCTCGAGCGCCCGGAGGATCGGCACGAAGTCCACCAGGCCGAATCCCGGGCCCTGGAGGTTCTCGTCGTTGGCGTGGAAGTGTTCGAGCCAGGGGGCGCTGGCCCGGATGATCTCCGGCGTCGGCGTGGGCTCGGAGGCCATCGCCTTGACGTCCAGATGCAGCCGCACATGGGGCGAGCCGATCGCCTCGATCAGCCGGCAGGTCTCGGCGGCGGTGGTGAGCACGTCGGTCTCGGCCGGCGCGAGCGGCTCGAGGGCCACGACCGTGTCGGTCGTCTCGAGCACCGGGACGAGCCGCGTGAACACCTCGCGGATGTGCGCGAGCGCTTCGGACGGCACCACGCCCGGCAGGAGGCTCCGCTGCGTGGGTGAGCCGAACACGAGGATCCGGCCTCCGAGGTCGTGGCAGAGGCGGACGAGTTCGGCGAGGTAGTCGACCGTGCGCCGGCGGACGTCGGCCTCGGGGTGCGCCACGTGGAAGCCCTCGGTCTTGGCCAGGAGCCAGTGGAGGCCCACGCAGTCCAGCCCGGCCCGGGCGATCGTGCGGCGGATCTCGCTTCGCGCGGCCGCGGAGAGGTCAGTGGCCAGCGGCGCGAGGGTGAACGGGGCGATCTCGATCCCGCCGTAGCCGGCGGCCGCGGCCGCGTCGCAGGCCTTGGCCAGCGGCCAGTCGAGGAAGGTCTCGTTGCAGATCGCGTAGCGGAAGGGGGAGTTCATGTCAGCTCGTCGGTGGCCGGCGGGGATTCTCGACCTTCACAGGACGGCCCGTGCGGGCGCTCTTGTAGCAGGCCTCGACGATCGCCACCGCCTTGCGGCCCTCGAGGCCGTCGAGGGGCGGCCGCCGGCCCTCCCGCACGGCGGCGAGGAACTGCTCGAAGTTGCGGGTGTGGCAGGAATGGTTGATCGCCATCGGATCGGCGGCGCCGCCGGAGGTGTGGCTTGCGCCGCCGAGCCGCTCGCGGGTGGCCGCGTCGTCGGCCGCCTCGGTGCGAAACCGCCAGGTGACCAGCTGCTCCTCGAGGATCTCGGCCGTGCCGTCGCGGCCGCCCACCAGCAGTCGCCGCAGGCTGCCGGGGAACAGGCTCGTGGCGGCCAGCAGCTGGCCGAGCCCGCCGTTCTTGAGCCGGAGGATCGCCACGCAGCTGTCCTCGACCTCGAGCCGCGCGGGGTCGTGGGCCCGCACGCCCGTAAGCGCGACGACGCTCTCGACCGGATTCTCGCCCGGCGCCAGGCCTGGCATGGTCGCGCCGGTGATCCACTGCAGCGCGTCGACGCCGTGGATCGACTGATTCATGAGCGCCCCGCCACCGTCGAGGGCCTTCGTGCCCTGCCAGCGGCCTGGGCCGTAGTAGGCGTCGTCCCGCCACCAAGGAACGTAGCTGGCCGCGATCGCCAGCTGGCCGAACCGGCCCGCCGCGGCCGCCTCCTGCACCGCCGCGACCACGGGGTTGAACCGCTGCGGAAAGATCGCCCCCAGCGGCACGCCCTTGCGCTCGGCTGCGGCGATCATCCGGTCGATCCGCTTGAGCGTGATCTCGAGCGGCTTCTCGCAGATCACCGGCACGCCTCGGCGGATCGCGGCCAGGGCGGCGTCGAGATGGGCGCCCGAGGGCGTGGCCACGGTGACGAAGTCGGGCTTCTTGCGGCGGAGCATCGCCGCGTTGTCGGCGTGCCACGAGCAGTTGAACTCGCTCGCGAAGGCGCGGCCCTTCTCCTCCGTGCGACAGGTGGCCGCGACGAGCGTGACCCCGGGAATGTCGGCCAGCGCCCGGGCGTGGAGCCGGGCGATCGCGCCGATGCCGATGATGGCTGCCCGCATCGGCTCGTCGCTCCTCGGGATCGCCTCCTGCCGCTCCGCCGAGCCCTCGGCGATGCGGCACAACG
>JBJTPO010000609.1:0-1398 GCA_046075145.1 Planctomycetota bacterium | reverse complement strand
CCAACGCGATCCTCGACGGTGCCGACGCCTGCATGCTCTCCGGCGAGACCGCCATCGGCGAGCATCCGCGTCTCGTCGTGGAGATGATGCGGCGGATCGCCCGCGAGACCGAGCGGCAGTATCTCGCCGACCGCTGGCGCTACATGGAGGGGCGGTTTTTGGCCGAGCGGGGCAGCGCCGGGGTGCCCGTGCAGGAGTTTCTCCCGGCCCCCGAGTTTCTGGTCGATGGCCTCCACCCGATCACGCAGGCCGTCGTGGACGGGGCCAGCCGGATCGCCGGCGAGCTCGACGCCAAGCTGTTCGTGGTCGCCAGCCGGTCGGGGCTGACCGCGATCGCCCGCTCCAAGCGGCGGGGCGCCGTGCCGACGGTCGGCGTCTCCGACAACCCGGTGACGCTCCGGCAGATGGCCCTCTACTGGGGCGTGACGCCACTGGCCGGCGCCGCCGCGACCGACACCGCCGGCCTGCTCGCGCACGTCTGCAGCTGGGGCCTTCGCGAGGGGAGGCTGCAGCGTGGCGACCGGATTTTACTGGTGGCGGGTTCCGGTTTCGGGACGGGCGGCCACAATATGGCGTTGGTGCACGAGGTGTGACACGGTTCCCACTCGAAGCTCGAGGGGACGAGGTTTCCAGCCGGGGAACCGAGCGAGGGGTTGCCCGTGCCAATCGAGCGGCGTAGGAAACCGAGCGCAGCAAGGATTGCGGAGCGAAGTTTCCTCCGAGTGACCGGAGGGCAGGATGCCCGCAGGGAGCGTCCGGCGAGATGGCACGGGCAACCCCGGCCCACCCCAGTGTCTGCGGATGATCTGTGATCCGAATGACCCAGGAGCAGTCATGAAGAAAAAGTGCGTGCTCGCCTATTCCGGCGGGCTGGATACGTCGGTGATCCTCGGCTGGCTGATCGAGCAGGGCTACGACGTGATCGCCGTCTACGTCGACCTCGGGCAGCCCTGCGAGGATCGTGAGGCGACGCTGAAGAAAGCCCGCGCCTGCGGAGCCGTGAAGGCCCTGATCGTGGACGTGCGCGAGGAGCTGTGCCGCGACTTCGCCTTCCCGGTGATGCAGTGGCAGGCCCGCTACGAGGGGACGTACCTGATGGGGACGTCGATCGCGCGGCCGCTGATCTCGAAGGTCTGCGTCGAGATCGCCCGCCGGGCGGGCTGCGACCTGTTCGCCCACGGCGCCACCGGCAAGGGGAACGACCAGTGCCGCTTCCAGCTGGCCGCCGAGGCCCTCGATCCGTCCATCCGCGTGCTCGCCCCCTGGCGGATCGCCCCCTTCCGGGAGCGGTTTCCCGGCCGCACCGAGCTGATCGACTTCTGCGAACAGCGGAACATCCCGGTGAAGGCCTCGAAGGGCAAGCCCTACAGCTCCGACGAGAACTGCCTGCACACCAGC
>JBJTPO010000608.1:0-4775 GCA_046075145.1 Planctomycetota bacterium | reverse complement strand
GTCGAGCCGATCACGATCTGGCCCGCCGTCACGGTGTCGAGCTGGGCGTCGGTCAGGCCGATCGACGAGGCCGCGGCGGTGCCGAGGTTGATCGCCGTGCCGGCGGTGATCGGGGCGAACGTCACCGTGCCGGAGCCGGCGTTGATCGTCGAGCCCGCTGTATCAAGAGAGACGGAGTCGGCATTGAGGGCGATCGAGTTATTCGTCGTCGAGGCGGTGCCGCCGCCCGTGATTTGGATGCCCCGTGTCAGGGCACTACTCCCTACGTTGCCGCCTATTCCCGTGAGCGTCAGCGTGCCTGACGACGCGATCGAACCAGCGCCACCGCCGTCGTTTCTCACCACGATGCCGATGTTTTCGTCCGAGCTTGCGGATCCGCCGCCGGTGCCCGACACCACGACAGCGGCACCCGCCGAGGAAGAAATCGTGCTGCCGTTGGTCACGTACACGCCGTAATTGCTGTTGGCGTTGGTGACTCCACCGGTGCCTGTGACGGAAACGCTGCCGCTGCCCGAGACGGTCGAGCTCGTGTTGAGGAGCACGCCGAAGGCTGGGCTCGTGTCGCCTGTGCCGCCGGTGCCGGTGACCGTGACGATGCCACCGTTGATGGTGGTGCCGCCAGTAATGAAAACGCCGGCGTTGCCTAGGGTCGAAGAGGCGCTGCCGCCTCCAATGCCGATGACCGTGACGTTGCCGCCGCTCGACGTGACCGTTGCCTGGTTGATCTGGACGCCAACGGCGGAGGTGCTGCCGTCACCGCCGCGGCCCACGATCTCGATGTCGCCCCCGGTCGTCGTGATGGACCCCTGGTCGATGTTCACGCCATAAAAAGAACCCGGCGCACCCCCCCCAAGGTTGGCGTAGAGCGTGATCGAGCCGCTGGTGGTCGAGAGCGTGCGCGAGGGATACACCGAGATGTTCCGCGGCGCGGTGACCGAGATATTGGCGGATCCGGTGCTGAGCGACTGATTGAAATCGATCGTGTCGACGCCGGTGCTTGTGAGCCCGGACGACAGCGAAAAGGCCGTCCCGCCCTGGAAGGTCATCTGCTGCGAGGTGCTGTTGCCGCTGGCGGACAGCGAGATGCGATTGACGCTGGCGACGGCGAAGGACGTCGTGCCGGTGATGGCGCCGCCGAGCGTGTAGGTGGTGCCGTCGCTCGCGATCGTCACGGCTTCGTTGGTGGAACCCGTGGCGGTGAAGTCGATCTGCAGGTCGTTGCCGACCAGGCTGGCGTTGGCCAGTAGCGCCCGATTCTCGAGCGACTCGCCGCCGAGGCCGCCGAGCCACCCGCTCCGCTCACGAACGGCGGTGCGCTGCCGCTGGCGACGCTCCTTGCTGCGGCGGGGCTGCTTGAAACGATTGGCGAACGCGTTCCAAACCATGCGAGACAAACTCCTTGCGATCGGTCAGCGAACACGATCGGGTGCCGGGCCGCGGGCGGAGCCACGGTCGGCGGTGGACGGGAAATGGATCCGCGATCAACGCGGAACGGCGAGCGGCCCGGGGCATCGGCCCGGGGCATCGGCCCGGGGCAGGATCGGCCCTCGAAAACTGCCAAAACCTGCCAGCGGCTTAGGCTGCGACGGTTGCCAAATCACCCTTCCGTGTACCACCGATTGGGTAGGTAGGCAAACGAGCCGGCGGAAACTCATCCTTCTCAAGGAGGGGACTGACCTGTACGCCTGCCAGATTGGCGGTCGCGGTTTGCCGGGCGGCCGTGGAATGCCAGAGAGAAGCTCGCGAGATTTCGCAACCGCGGGCTACCGCCCCGGGCCGCTCACGCCTGCTTCACGATCCCGATCTGCGCGAGCACCGGCAGCGTGTTGTCGATGAAGGCCGTGCAGGCCTGCTCGACGATTGTGCGCCGGTCGGCCGCGTCGGTCACCACCTGGCCATCCCGCTGCAGCATTCGGCCACTGCCGGCGAGCCGCGTGTCGACCCGCTCGGCGAGGCCCTCGCGTCCGCGGGCCACAAGTTCGTGGAGGATCGCCGCGTCGAAGTCGCCGAGCGTGTGGCCGGTGCCGCTGATCGTGCTGGCCAGGGCCAGCGGCCGGCCGCCGAGCGAGTCGGCCGCGAGCACGGCCTCGTTGAACGCGTTGGCGATTTTTGGAGTGGCCGGCGCAGTGGCCGCAGTTGTGACCTCGCCCGCCGTGATGTCGAACATCCCCATCGCCACGCCGGCGTCCACAGCCCGCATCAGGTCCGCCGGCGGCGTGCCCCGCACGGCTTCCGCGGCCAGGATCTCGGAGAGCTTGAGGCTCTTGTCGCCCAAGAGGCCGAGCAAGGCCTGGTAGAGCGGGCCCTGCACGGTCGAGGTCACCACGCCCAGGTTCACCTGGTAGGGGAGCGTGAGCCCCCGACGCGCCACCCGGTAGTGGATGTCGTCCACGTGCTTCAGGCGGCTCGCGACGTCGGGCATGGGCTTGGAGGCCGAGCCATACACGTCCCAGCGGAAGGCGGTGTTGGCGCAGAAGTCCTTGTGGGCCTCGGTGACGAGCCGGTCGGTCGTGGTGCGGAAGAGTTCCTGGAACTCCGGCCGCACGCAGAGGTCCCAGAAGTTGGTGAATACCGGCAGGCTGCCGACGAAGCCGAGGCCGGCCCCGCGGAACATCGTGGCGACCTCCGCGAAGTAGAAGGCCGTCCAGTCGTCGTTGAGATACTCATGGGCGAGGTAGCGGATGTCCTGCTTGAGCAGGCCGTCGACATAGGCCGACGCCTGGGGATTGGCCTCGAAGTAGCGGGCCTTCTTGTCGCGAATGAAGACGAGATACGCCAGCGCGTCGCGGACCCGCTGGAGGCTGTCGCCCTGTCGCAGGGCGGCGTATTGCTTGAGGATGCCGCGGATCGGCTGGAGGTGGGCCCAGCCCGGCATCGCGTTGTAGCTCACGAGCAACAGGCCGCCCGGGGCGAGCCGCTCGCGGGCCACGGCCAGGATGGCGTCGCGGACCTTGGGCGACACCCAGCTCAGGATCCCGTGGAGCGTGATGAACTCATACTTCCCCAGGTCGCCCGGGAGGGAGCCGAAGTCGCCCGTGATCACCCGCACGTTGTCGAGCCGGCCCGCGGCGACGTCCTTCTCCACGGCGGCCGTGTGCTCGGGGTTGATGTCCACGCCCACGAACTCGCTGCCGGGGTTGGCCGCAGCCAGCGTGGTCAGCGATCGGCCCAGGCCGCAGCCGAGTTCGAGGTAGCGGTAGCCCGTCGCCCGGGGCGGCACCACGCGGTTGAGCGCCGCCACGTACCGGAGCACCAGCGGCGCCATGTTGGGGTAGAAGCCGGGGATGTAGGCGACGTCGGTGAGGTAGCCTTCGGCTGGCGTGGCGGCCATGGGGAGGTGTTCCTGTCGGCGGAATGGTGTTCTGGGAGTGAGGTTTCGTCGATTCCGAAACCGGCCTGGGTCACGGTAACGCGTCCCCCGAGTCTCGACAAACCATCGCTCGCGGGCAGCGGGAGGACGCGAAAAATGCCACCGCAGTCGGCCGCGAACGGTCCGAAAACCACATTGCGGTCACAGCGGGATTTTGCGACTTTCCGCCCATGCAAGCACCAGACGACCCCCTGCCATCCCCCGTCGCGCCGATCGGCCCGATCATCGACCTCCGCTGCCGCCGGCTCACGCCGCTGCTCGTCCACGATCTCGTCGCGTTTCTGACACGGCTGGCGGAGGGCGGTGACGGCCGGCTGTTTCATCCGCATCCCTTCACCCGGCAGGCCGTCGAGCCGCTCGCCGCCCCCGGCGGGCACGACGAGTATCACGTGCTGACCGCGGGCCGGGACGGGCCGGTGGTGGCCTACGGGATGCTCCGCGGCTGGGAGGAGGGCTACACCGTGCCCAGCCTCGGCATCGCCGTGGACGGCCAGTGGCGCGGGCAGGGCATCGGCCGCCGGCTCGTCACCCACCTCCACGTGATCGCCGCCGCACGTGGCGCCGGCGCGGTGCGGCTCAAGGTGTACCGCTCGAACACGGCGGCCATCGCCCTCTACCGCTCGTTCGGCTACGAGTTTCGCCCCTGGTCGGAGGAGGCGTGGCTGGGGCTCTTGAACCTCGCCGCCGATCCGGCCCGACTCGCGGCCTGACGGCGGGGCGCTCATCTTCGGGGCCCTCGCCCATGCATCACCGGTTCGAGCCAGAGCTGCCCCGCCGCATTCGGATCGCCGCACCGGATCTCACCGGCAACGAAGAGACCTATCTGGTCGAGGCTCTCCGCAGCGGGTGGGTGTCGTCGACCGGGGGCTTTCTCGAACGGTTCGAGCGGGAGTTTGCGGCCGCCTGCGGCGCCCGACATGCCCTGGCGTGCTCGAGCGGCACCACCGCGCTGCATCTGGCCCTGGAGGCGCTCGGCGCCCGGCGCGGCGACGAGGTGATCGTGCCGGCCACGACCTTCGTGGCCACGGCGAACGCGGTTCGGTTTTGCAACGCGACGCCCGTCTTCGTCGACGTCGATCCGGAGACCTGGTGCCTCGACCCGCGCGGGGTGGCCGCCGCCATCGGGCCGAAGACCGTCGGCATCATTCCCGTCCACCTGCTCGGGCACCCGGCCGACATGGACGCGATCAACGCGCTCGCCGAGCGGCACGGCCTGTGGGTGGTCGAGGACGCGGCGGAGGCGACGTTTGCGACCTACCGGGGCCGGTCGGTCGGGTCGCTGGCCGACGCGGCCGCCTTCTCGTTCTTCGGCAACAAGATCGTGACCAGCGGTGAGGGAGGCGCGGTGACCTTCTCCCGCGACGACCTCGGGCAGCAGATGCGGATGCTGCGGGGGCACGGTATG
>JBJTPO010000607.1:0-2783 GCA_046075145.1 Planctomycetota bacterium | reverse complement strand
CATCCGCACCGACAGCCGTCACGGCAAGGCCCGGATCAAGTCGATCTCCACCGATCACGTGCGGACGCTGCTCGACGGCGGCGCGATCGTGATCGCGGCCGGCTTTCAGGGGATCGACCAGCACGGCAACATCACCACGCTCGGCCGCGGCGGCTCCGACACGACCGCCGTGGCGCTGGCCGCCGTGCTCGGCGCCGACCTGTGCGAGATCTACACCGACGTCGACGGCATCTACACCACCGACCCCCGGATCCTGCCGGCCGCCCGCCGGCTCTCCTCGATCGCCTACGACGAGATGCTGGAACTCGCCAGTCTCGGCGCGGGCGTGATGCACTCCCGCTCGATCGAGTTCGCCAAGAAGTTCGGCGTGCCGGTGATGGTGCGGTCGAGCTTCAAGCCGGTCCCCGGCACGATGATCCTCCCGGCCGACCGGGCCAAACCTCGGCCCGCCAGCGGGGTGGCACTCGCCAAGGACGAGGCGCGGATCACGCTCGAGAGCGTGCCCGACGAACCCGGCACGAGCCACTCCCTGTTTTCGGCGCTGGCCACTGCCGGGATCGCGGTCGACATGATCGTCCAAAACGTGGGGCAGGGGGGGCGGGCCGACATCTCGTTCACCGTGCCCAGCGAAGACCTCCACCAGGCCGTCGAGGTCAGTCGGCGGGTGGCAACGACTCTCGGTGCCGCGGGCGTGTCGCACGACGACGCCGTGGCGAAGGTGTCGGTGGTCGGCGTGGGCATGGCCCGCGAGGAGGGCGTGGCCGGGCGGATGTTCCGGGCCCTGGCCGACGCGGGCATCAACGTTCGCATGATCACCACCAGCGAGATCAAGATCTCGGCGCTCGTGGGGCGGGCCGACGCGCCGGCGGCGGTGGCGGCGGTCCATGCCGCCTTCGGCCTGGAGACGCCGACACCGGGCGAGGCGGTCGATGTCGAGGACCATGGTCCGAAGCCGAGCGCGCTCGAGGTCGTGCGTCGGCTCGAGGGCATGGAAGACCTGGCCATCGAGGACTGCGTGCTCGACAGTTCGCAGGCGCTCGTCACGCTCCTCGACCTGCCCGATACGCCGGGCGTGGCGGCCGAGGTGTTCGCCGAGGTCGGCCGGGCCGGCCTGTTCGTGGACATGATCGTGCAGAGCCACCCGCGAAACGGGCGGGCCGAGATCTCCTTCACGGTGCCGGCAGGCGACGCCGAGCGGGCCACCGCGGCCGCCCGGGGCATCGCCGCGGCCCGCGGGGCGACCGTTGCCGACGTGCCCCACGTGGCGAAACTCTCGATTACGGGCGTCGGCATCCGCAGCCATGCCGGAGTGGCCGACCGGCTGTTTCAGCCGCTCACCGACGTCGGGATCAACATCGACCTGGTGAACACCAGCGAGGTGCGGCTCAACGTGATCGTTGCGGCCGAGCACGGGCCTCGCGCGCTGGCGGTGCTCCGCAAAGCCTTCGGTCTGCCGGCCGGAGGGGGGCGTGAGCCGCTGGCCAACCCGACGTGACCCGTGTTGCCGAACTCGTGGGACAGACTTGCAGTCTGCCTCGCATGACGGTGGGTACCGATGATCGCTGATGCCCGCGGCAGGTTGCAAACGTGCCCCGCGGTCAAAGGCTTCCGTAGGTCGCCGGCGCCTACCCCAGCACGTTCTCCAGCACGTCCTCGGCGACGAAGATCGGCAGGTTCGGCTCGCAGGTGACGGCCACCGCGATCGCGTCTGAAGGGCGGGCGTCGATCTCGACGACCTCCCCGTCCTTGAGCACGCGGATCACGGCGTAGTAGGTGTGCTCCTTGAGTTCGGAGATCACCACGTCCTGAAACTCGCCGCCGAGCAGTTCGACCGCGGCCACGAGCAGGTCATGGGTCAGCGGGCGAGGCGTCTGGTGATGCTTCACGCGGCGATCGATGCTCGTGGCCTCGAACAAGCCGATGATGATCGGGAAGGTGCGGTCGCCGTCGACCTCGGTGAGATACACGACCTGCTGGTCGTTGACCTCGCTGATGATGATCCGCGAGAGTTCCATCTGGACGCTCATGGCGTACTCCTGACTGGGACCTGCCCGACGCGTCCGCCCCGGTTGCGTCCGGAAGAGCCGATAGTGTACTCCAGGACCCGCCGCGGCATCAGCCGTCCGCGGCCGCCTTGCGGGCCCGCAGTGCCGCCAGAGCGGCCAGAACCTTGGCCAGTCGTTCTTCGAGTTCGGCGAGCTGGCCCCGCTCCGCGGCCACCACGGCCTCCGGCGCCCGGGCGGTGAAGGTGTCGTTCGCGAGCTTGGCCCGCTTGGCCTTGAGAAAGCCCTCGGTCTTGGCGCTGTCCTTCTCCAGCCGGGCGATCTCGGCGTCGACGTCGACCAGGTCGGCCAGATCCACGAACACGTCGCAGCCGCCGGCCGTGGCGGCGGTCGCGCCGGCGGCGCCCTCGGCCGCCGGGCCGAGCGCCGTCAGTTCCACCGCGGCCATCGACTCGATCGCGGCCCGCATCGGCTCGAGCAGATTGGTCACGTCGGCCGCCGCGCGGATCGCCGCGGGCACCCTCGTTTTGGGCGGCACGTTCTGCCGGGCCCGAATCTCGCGAATAGCACCCACGACGGCAAGGAACGTTCCAAACTGCCATTCCGTCCGCTCGTCCGTCCAGGCCGCCGGCGGCGCGGGCCAGCGGGCCTGCATGATCGAGTCGGGGAGCGGGCCGGCGTCGTCCCAGGGCATCCGCCGGCCGCCGGCGGCGGCCCGGAGCTGCTGCCAGATCTCCTCGGTCACGAACGGCATGATCGGGTGGAGGAGCCGGAGGATCG
>JBJTPO010000606.1:0-7593 GCA_046075145.1 Planctomycetota bacterium | reverse complement strand
CGGCGGCCTGCGAGACGCCCCGAACCTCGGCCTCCGAAAAGGCGCGGCCGTGGATCACGAAGTCGGCCAGGCCCACGCCGTGCGCCGAGTTCCCGGGCGTGCGGCTGCCGATCGTGAGCGGCACGGCCGTCTTGATCGTGTTCCGCTTGAACGTGTTGTTCTCGACCCCCAGCTTCTGCGGCAGGCCGTCGTACCAGACCTTCACGCCCTCGGCCTTGCCGCTGCCGTCGTAGGCGAGCGTGACCCGCGTCCAGGCGTCGGCCGGCAACTGTGCCTCGGACACGACCTTGAAGGCGTCGTCGGGCCAGGCGTGGATCATGTGCATGCCCACGCGGCGGCCCTGCACCCAGGCGTCCCAGCCGCGGAACTGCGCCCGGTCGTCCATCCGGGCAGCGACCGCGTAGGCCGAGTCATTGGCCGGCGGCCGGATCCAGAAGCTGATCGTGAACGGCTGGTCGTGCTCGAAGTCGCCGGCCGAGCCGATCTCGGTCGCCTTGCCGTCGAGCGTGATCGCCGGCCTGCCCATGGGCCCGGATTGCCAGGACGTCTTGGGCGAGAGCGGCAGGTCGGTCTCCTTGCCGAGCAGGCTGACATGGGTCTTCGAGCCCTCGCCTTCGGCCAGCGGCAGGGACACGAGCGGCGTGTCCTGCGGCAGTGTGGCGGCGATCGAGTCGGGCGTGGCGGCGGCGAGGAAGCTCTCGAACTCGCCCAGCGCCGCTTTCTTCCGCTCGGCCACGGCCTGCTTCGCGGCCGGCAGGGCCCGCTCCAGCTCGGCCAAACGCGGGCGGTCCTCCGGGAGCGGCACCGGGATAATCGGCGGCGTGTCCTTGATGTTGCCGTCCCGGGGCCCCTGCGTCGTGTTGTTGAAGAAGGCCGAGAGGGCGTAGAAGTCTTTCATCGAGACCGGATCGAACTTGTGGTCGTGGCAGACGGCGCAGCCGGCCGTCAGCCCCATCCACACGGTGGCCGTCGTCTCGGTGCGGTCGCGGGCGTAGAGGACGACGTATTCTTCGTCGATGATGCCGCCTTCGTTGGTCGTCATGTTGCAGCGGTTGAAGCCGCTGCCGACCCGGGCGTCGAGCAGGTCCTCGGCCGCGGCGTCGGGCCCGAGGTCGACGAGGTCACCGGCGAGCTGCAGCTCGGTGAACCGATCGAAGGGCAGGTTTTTGTTGAAGGCCTCGACCACCCACTGCCGGAAGGTCCACATCTCGCGATAGTTGTCGAAGTGGATGCCGTGGGTGTCGGCGTAGCGGGCGTAGTCGAGCCAGTGACGGCCGCGGTGCTCGCCCCACTCGGGCAGGGCGAAGAGGATGTCGAGATACCGCTCGTAGGCGTCGGGCCGGGCGTCGGCGACGAAGGCCTCGACGACCGCCGGGTCGGGGGGCAGGCCGGTGATGTCGAAGGCGGCCCGGCGGGCGAGCACGCGACGGTCGGCCTCGGGGGCCGGCGTGAGCCCGGCGATCTCGAGCCGGGCCAGGATGAAGGCGTCGATCGGATTTTTCACCCACGCCGGATCCTTGACGGCGGGCACGGCGGGCTTCGTGGGCGGAATGAACGACCAGTGGGGCTCGTACTCAGCGCCCTCCTTGATCCAGCGGACGAGCAGCTCCTTCTGATCGGCGGTGAGCGTCTTCTTCAGGGACGGCGGCGGCATCACCTCCTCGGGATCGTCGGAGAAGACCCGGTCGAGCATCACGCTCGAGTCGGGGTCGCCCGGCACGATCGCCCCGCTTTCGACGGCCTGGTCCCGCTGGTCGAGCCGGAGGTCGGCCTTGCGGCCGGCACTGTCGGCACCGTGGCAGGAGAAGCAGTTCTCCACCAGGATCGCTCGGATCTCGCGATTGAAACTGACGGGCTCGGCCGGGCCGGCGGCGAAGAGGCCTGAGGCGGCCGTCGCAAGGCCGGCGGCGAGAGCGAAGCAGGGCAGGGAGCGGAGCATCGGAACACCTCGGTTGCAAACAGGCCGGCTGGCCCGGCCACCCGGGCGACATGCGGCGTGTCGTCAAGGGTATCGGCGTTGCGCTCCGCCGCCACAGATTCCATTAAATATAGCCTCCGGTACCCGCGTGGGCCAGCGATCGGACGCGGCTTACGGGCTGCGGAAAGTGGGCCGGTTTGCCATCCTCCAGAGCGGGCGCCGGGGCTGCGGGGCGGTCAGAACAGGATGTCGCGGACCACGCGGGCGGGCTCGACGCCGGTGAGCTTGAAGTCGAGCCCCATGAAGCGGTGGGTGAGCCGCTCGTGGTCGATGCCCAGCAGGTGGAGCACCGTGGCGTGCAGGTCGCGGACATGGACGGGATGTTCGGCAACATTGTAGCTGAAGTCGTCGGTAGCGCCATACGTCAGTCCGGCCTTCACGCCGCCCCCCGCGAGCACCATCGTGAAGCACCGCGGGTGGTGATCGCGACCCGCCTCGGGGCTCTTCCAGTCGCCCTGGCCGGCCACGCCCCGGCCGAACTCGCCCCCCCAGATCACGAGCGTGTCGTCCAAGAGGCCGCGCCGCTCGAGGTCGATGATCAGGGCCGCGGTGGGCTGGTCGGTGTCGCGGCACCGGGCGGTGCACCAGCTCCTCAGCCGGCTGTGGTGGTCCCAGTCGGGATGAAAGAGCTGGATGAACCGCACGCCCCGCTCGGCCAGCCGCCGGGCCAGGATGCAGTTGGCCGCGTAACTGCCCGGCCGCCGCGAGTCGGGGCCGTAGAGCGTGAAGGTCTCCTCGGACTCGTCGGAGACATCGACGATCTTGGGCACGCTGGCCTGCATCCGGTAGGCCATCTCGTACTGCCGGATTCGGGTGGTGATCTCGGCGTCGCCGGTGGCGGCGTGGCGCATCCCATTGAGCTCGGCCAGGCCGTCGAGCATCTCGCGGCGGGCCACGCGATCGAGGCCGGCCGGATTACGGAGGTCGAGCACGGCTTCGCGGGCGCTCCTGAGCTTCACGCCCTGGTAGCGCGATGGCAGGAAGCCCGCGCCCCAGTAGTGGTCGTAGAGCGGCTGGTCGCTGGGCCGCTGCATCTTCGAGATCATCACGAGGTAGTCGGGCAGGTCGCGGTTCTCGCTGCCGAGGCCGTAGCTCACCCATGCCCCCATGCTCGGCCGCCCGGGAATCTGGTGGCCGGTGAGAAACTGCGTCATCGCCGGGGCGTGGTTGATCTGCTCGGTGTGGAGGCTGCGGATGAAGCAGCACTTGGCGGCCACCGTCGCCAGGTGTGGCAGCCATTCGCCCACCTGGGCACCGCTGTGGGGGCAGGTGAGAAACTTCGTCCGCCCCGGCAGCACGAGTTGCTTCTGGCCGGAGGTCATCGCGGTCAGCCGCTGGCCGCGCCGGACCGAGTCGGGGAGTTCCGTGCCGCCCAACGTGGTGAGCCCGGGCTTGGGGTCGAAAAGCTCGATCTGTGACGGCCCACCCGACTGCGTGAGGAAGATCACCCGCTTGGCCCGCGGCGCGAAGTGGGGCAATCCCGGCAGGCCGAGCGGCGGTTCGGCAGCCGCGGACGACCGGGCCAGGAGCCCGTCGAGCGCCATGGCGCCGAGCGACAGCCCGGCCCCGCGGGCGAGGAAGGTCCGGCGGGTCGCGGCGAGGCCGGCGTCAGTCATCTTGTTGCTCACCGGATCGCTCCGCGGGTCTTGTCCAGTGGGCCGGGGTTGCCCGTGCCATCTCGCCGGACGCTCGCTTCGAGCATCCTGCTCTCCGCTCGCTCGGAGGAAACCTCGCTCCGCAATCCTGCTCCGCTCGGTTTCCTACGCCGCTCGATTGGCACGGGCAACCCCTCCAGTTCGCCAACATTCCGGGACGACCTTGACTCTGCCATCTCATTCATGCGTGAGCGCCTCGTCGAGGTTCAGGATCAGGCTGGCGACGAGCGTGGCGGCGGCGCGGTCGGCGGCGGGTGCGGCGTGGCCACCGGTCGTCGTCGACGGCGGCGCTCCAAAAATCCCGCCTGGGTCGGTGGCGGTGAGATAAGCCGCCGTCGCGGCCTCGTCGGCTGCGAACCGCCCCCGGGCCCGACCGAACTCGCGGACGAGGACGGCGAGTTCGGCCGGAGCCGGCTGGCGGAAGAGCACGCGGTGGAACATCGCGGTGACGGTGTGCTCGGGCTCGGCCTGGCCGGCGGAGTGGCGGGCTGCGATCGTTCGCTCGGCGAGGCCGCGGGCGGCCTCGAGGTAGACCAGGTCGTTGAGGAGCGTGAGCGCCTGCAGCGGTGTGTTCGTCCGCGGCAGGTTCACCTCGCAGGTGCGGCGCTGGGCCGAGTCGAAGAGGAAGGTCGGCGCGATGCTCCGCCGCCAGAAGGCGTAGAGCGTGCGCCGGTGCTGCGCCGGCCCGGCGGAGGGCTCGTAGGTGAACCGCCCCATGAAGAGTTCCTCCCAGACGCCCGGCGGATGCCAGGGGCGAACGGGCGGCCCGCCGAGGGCCGGATTCAAGAGGCCCGCCGCGGCGAGGGCCTGGTCACGCAGCATCCAGCTCGGCAGCCGATACCGCGGTCCGCGGGCGAGGAGACGATTGGCCGGATCGCGGGCGTCGAGGTCGGCTGACACCGCCGAGGCCTGCCGGTAGGTGCGGCTCGTGAGCAGGAGCTCGAGCAGGCGTTTCACGTCCCAGCTCCCCTCGCGAAACTCGATCGCCAGCCAGTCGAGCAGCTCCGGATGCGCGGGCCGCTCTCCCTGGAGCCCGAAATCCTCGCTCGATCGCACGAGCCCCGCGCCGAATGCGATCTGCCAGAGGTGGTTGACGGCCACGCGGGCCGTGAGTGGATTCGTCGGCGCCACGAGCCAGTTGGCAAGGTCGAGCCGCGTGGCCGGCCGCCCGGGGAGCATCACCGACATCCCGCCGAGCGCCGCAGGCGCCCCCGGTGTGACGACGTCGCCTTTCGCGTCCCAGACGCCGCGGACGAGCAGGTGCGTGGTGCGAGGCTGTTGCCGTTCGGCCAACACCATCACGTCGACCTTGCGGGCCGCCTTCGCCTCGGCGAGTTGCCGGTTGGCCACGTCCAGGGCCCGCTTGGCGAGTCGGTAGGGCTCGTGGTCGGCGAGGAACTCGTCCAGAAGCCGGCTGCGAAGCGGCCCGGGGAGGTGCTCGTGCTTGTCGCCCAGGGTCTCGATCCGGGAGAGGCCCTCGAGTGGTGGCTCGTCGAGGCTCCGGATCGCAGGCCCTGCGCTCGCGGTGGCGGAGAGGCGGAACCGGCCCAGGTTCGCTCCGCCCAGCGTGGACCGCTGGCGGATCTCGAACACCAGCCGCTCATGCGGTGCAAGCACGAGCGGCTCGGCCAACGCGAACACGGCCACGTGCCGCTCGGCGTCGGGCTGGTCGCGGGTGCTCCAGCCGTTGCGGGGATCATCGTCGAGCACGTCCTTGATCGCCCCGTAGCCCTGGTGCTTCTTGGGGTCGTCGGAATGGTCGGCGACGGCCTTCGCGAACTGGAGTTCGCGGACCTGGGCCGAACCCTCCTCCGCGACGCGGAGCTTGATGTCGGTGACGACGAAGTGGCCCTCGGGGCCGCGTCCGAAGCCGCCGCGGGTGTGCGAGGGATGCCGGAACACCTCGAGCTTCAGGCCCGTGATCCTCGCGAGGGGAGCGGCGACGGCCAGCGAGTCGTCTCCTTCGAATGGGGCGGGGTTGTCCTTGCCATCTCGCCGGACACTCGCCATGGGCATCCTGTCCTCCGCTCGCCCGATGCTGGCCTCGCTTTCGCCGTCGTGGCCGCGCTCGGCCGGCAACGCCGCTCGATTGGCACGGGCAACCCCTCCGCGGATTCCGGTTCCCGGAAGAACCGCGAAGTAGTCGTCCTGAAAGGGCTCGGGGCCCTGCGCCTGCACGGTGCCGTCGGGCTCGACGGTGAACTGCGTGCCCTCGCTCGAGGTCACCGAGGCGACGGCGAGCGGCTGCCAGCCGGTGAAGCCGGGCGACTGCCGCACGCGGGCGTGCTCGGCGGCGAGCCAGGCGGCGAAGGGGTTCTCGGCGGCCTGACGGGCCGCGTCGTGGGCCGGCTTGCGGGCGGCAACCAGCGCCTCGGCCTCGGCGACTGCCCGGGCCACGTGCGGCGACTCGACGGCGAGGTAGGGCTTGGCAGCGCGGCCCGCCGCGCCGGATTCGTCGATCGAATCGAAGAAGGCGGCCAGCGAGTAATACTCGTGCTGCGAGACGGGGTCGTACTTATGGGAGTGACACTGGCAGCAGCCGAGCGTCAGGCCGAGCCAGGTCGTGCCGGTGGTGTTGACGCGGTCGATCACGTAGTCGATCCGAGACTCCTCGGGATCGCGGCCCCCCTCGCCGTTGGTCATGTGGTTGCGGTGGAAGCCGGTGGCGATCTTCTGGGAGGCGGTGGCACCAGGCAGGAGGTCGCCCGCGGTCTGTTCGACGGTAAACCGATCGAAGGGCAGGTTGGTGTTGAACGCCTCGACCACCCAGTCTCGCCACGGCCAGTTGGTGCGGGTCTCGTCGCGTTGAAAGCCGTCGGTGTCGGCGTAGCGGGCGGCGTCGAGCCACCAGATCGCCATCCGCTCGCCGTAGTGGGGCGAGGCGAGGAGCTTGCGCACGAATCCCGTCCAGACCGTGTCGAACTCGCCGGCGGCAGCAGCGGCCTCGAGCGCCGCCACGTCGGCTGCATCGGCCGGCAGGCCCGTGAGGTCGAAGGCCGCGCGGCGGGCGAGGACGTGGGACGGGGCCTCTGGGGCGAAGGCCAGCCCCGCGCGGGCGAGCCCCGCGGCCACGAAGGCGTCCACTGGGTGCGGCTCGCCGACGTCCGGCACCTTCGGCCGCACCGGAGGCTCGAACGCCCAGTGGCTGCCCCAGGGAACACCGGCCGCGATCCAGGCGGTGAGCAGTCGCACCTGCTCGGCCCGGAGCGGCTTCTTGTGGGCCGCCGGCGGCGGCATCTGCATCTCGGGATCGGTGGCGGTGACGCGAGTGATCAACTCGCTCGCGGCCGGCTTGGCCAGATCGACCGCGGCCAGGAGGCCCTCCCGCGTGTCGAGCCGGAGGTCGGCCTCGCGATGGCCCTCGTCGGGGCCGTGGCAGGCGAAGCAGTTCTCCGCGAGCAGCGGGAGGATGTCGCGGCCGAAGCGAATCTCGCCGGCCGCCGCGGCCGGCAGGCTCGAGGCCGCCGCCAGGACGACGCTGACGCTCAGGGCACGCTGGTACGAAAAGGGCCTTGGCATCGGCGGAATTATTGGCTCTGAAAGCCGATACGTCTTGTATCGATCGCGTCGCTCGTGGTACGTTCTGACCATCAGCCGGACGCGCCATGCCCCCTGCCAGCCTCGACGCTGCCTCCTTTCGGGACGCCTTCTTCGCCCGGGCGGCCGGGGCGGCGTCGCTCGTCGAGTTGTTCGCGTCATTGCCGCACACCTATTTCTTCGCCAAGGACCGCCAGGGCCGGTTCGTCGCGGTCAATCACCTGTTTCTGGACAACCACGGCCTCGCGCACGAGGCCGCCGCGATCGGCAGGACCGACCGCGACTTCCACCCGCCCCTGCTGGCCGAGGCCTACATGGCCGAGGACGAGCGGGTGATGGCGTCGGGCCGGCCGCTGGCGGGACAACTGTGGATGGTGCCGCACCGGCGCGGGGCGCCCCGCTGGTACGTGTGCACGAAGGTGC
>JBJTPO010000605.1:0-5907 GCA_046075145.1 Planctomycetota bacterium | reverse complement strand
CGGTCGTGGCGATCGCCGGCAGCCGGCTGACCTTCCAACTCGGGCCGGAGACGCTCGCCCGCACCACGCTCGGTGGCCGCGGCGTGGGGATGACGGTCAATCTCGAGCGGTCGCTGCGGTTCGGCGACCGCCTCGGCGGCCACCTCGTCACCGGCCACGTCGATGGTCTGGGCCGGCTGACGAGCCGCCGCGACGAGGGCGACTGGACCACCTGCCGGTTCACCGCGGGCCGAGACCTGCTCACGCAGATGGCCTCCAAAGGCTCGGTGACGATCGACGGCGTGAGCCTGACGGTGGTGGACGTCGATCCGGAGAGTTTCAGCGTGGCACTGATCCCGCACACCCTCGCCGTCACCACGCTCGGTGGCCTGGCCGAGGGCGACCCGGTGAACCTCGAGACCGATCTGGTCTTCAAGTATGTCGCCCGGTGGCTCGCCGCCAGCGGCCAGGGGGACGCATGACCTCCGAGCCCCCTGCCCCGCCGGAGCCCGGCTCCACGCCGGCTGCCCCGCCGCGGCAGACGACCGCCTATCTGAAGGAGCTGTTCTCCGAGGTCGGCTTCACGATCGACGCCCGCCGCGGCCAGAACTTTCTGGTCGATCTGAATCTCCTCGACCTCTTGGCCCGCGCGGCCGCGATCGCACCGGACGACGTGGTGCTCGAGGTGGGCACCGGTACCGGCGCCCTCACCGAGCGGCTTGCCGCTGCGGCGGCCCGCGTCGTGACCGCCGAGATCGACCCACGGCTCGCGCAGTTGGCACGCGACCGGCTCATCGACCATGCCAACGTGACCGTGGTCGAGGGAGACGCGCTGGCGGCCAAGCACCGGCTCGCACCAGGGTTGCTCGAGGCGGTCGAGGCGGCCCGGGCGGCGTCGCCTTCGGGGCGGTTTCTCCTGGTGGCCAACCTCCCCTACTGCGTCGCGACGCCGGTGATCTCCAATCTGCTCGCCCTGCCCCGCCCCTTCGACGCGGCGGTGGTGACGGTGCAGCGGGAGATGGCCGAGCGGATGACGGCGGCCGCCGGATCACCGGCCTACAACGCGCTCTCCGTCTGGGTGGGCTGCCAGTGCCGCGGCGAGATCGTCAGGATCCTGGCGCCGAGCGTGTTCTGGCCCCGGCCCAAGGTCGAATCGGCGATCGTCCGGCTCGACCTCGCGCCCGAGCGAAGGGCCGCGGTTGCCGACCTGGCCCGCTTCCATGCCTTCGTCCGTGACGTCTTCTGCCACCGCCGCAAGGTGTTGCGGGGCGTGCTCCTGCGGCTGGCCGGCGGGAAGGGAAGCCCCGAGGCCCGAGCCAGGGTCGAGGCGGCCTACGCGGCGGTGGGCCTCGGGACCGAGGCCCGGGCCGAGGAGATCGACCCCGATCGCTTCGTGCTGCTCGAGCAGGCGTTTCACGCCCCCTGCCCGGGTAGTTTCCCCGAGTAAAATCGGCAGAAACGCGGAAAATCCGCCCGTTCCGAAACTTCCGGTTGTGGGGGCGGCACGGCTAAACTGTGGCGTCGCGGCGGAGCCGGGGCCGACAATCTCCACGGCATCCTGGCACCGTCGCCGGCGCGGCGGGAGTCGAGGGCGGAGGCACTCAGAGCGTGATCCCCAATCCGACCACCGAGGCCTCCTTCGCTCCCACGCTCGTCGACCTTCTGCGGCAGCGGGCCGCTTACCGGCCGCACGACCGGGCGTTCACCTTCCTCGTCGATGGCGAGCACGAAGAGCTGAACATCACCTACGCCGAACTCGACCGCAAGGCGCGGGCGGTCGGGGCGTGGCTGATGGAGCGGGGGATGACCGGCAAGCGGGCCCTGCTGCTCTACCCCTCGGGCCTCGACTTCATCGCCGCCTTCATGGGCTGCCTCTACGGCGGCGCGAGCGCGGTGCCCGCCTATCCGTCCCGCAAGAACCGCTCCGTCGAGCGGATCGAGGCGATCGCCGCCGACGCCGACGCCGCGGTCGCGCTCACCACCCGCGACGTGCTCGACCGGTTCGAGGGGCTGGGCACCACCGCCCCGAGCCTGGAGCATCTCACCTGGCAGGTGGATTCCGAGCTCGACCTGACGTGGGGCGACCGCTGGGAACGCCCCGACATCGACGGCGACACGCTCGCCTTCCTGCAATACACGAGCGGCTCGACCAGCACACCCAAGGGGGTGATGCTGTCGCACGAGAACCTGCTTCACAACTCGCTCCGGATCATGCAGGCCTTCGAGATCACGCGCAGCCAGTCGGGCGTGTTCTGGCTGCCGAGCTTCCACGACATGGGGCTGATCGGCGGGATCCTCGTGCCGCTGTACGGCGGCAAGTTCAACGTCCTGATGTCGCCGGTGGCGTTCCTGCAGAAGCCGCTGCGGTGGCTGCAGGCGATCTCCCGCTACCGGGCCACGATCAGCGGCGGCCCCAACTTCGCCTATGAACTCTGCGTGCGGAAGACCACGCCGGAGCAGCGGGCGGCGCTCGATCTCTCCAGCTGGTCGCTGGCCTTCAACGGGGCGGAGCCCGTGCGGGCCGAGACGATCGACGCCTTCTGCGAGGCCTTCGCGGTGAGCGGCTTCCGCCGGGAGGCCTTCTATCCCTGCTACGGGCTGGCCGAAAGCACGCTGATGGTCACCGGCGGGATGAAGTTCGAGCCGCCCGTGCTCCGCTCCTTCGACGCCGTGTCGATCGAGACCGGCACGGTGGCCCCTGTTCGTCAGGATGCGGCCAACGCCCGCCGGCTCGTGGGCAGCGGCCGCGAACTCGACGGCCAGGACGTGTTGATCGTCGATCCGCAGAGTCACGAGCCCCTTCCGCCCGGCCGGGTGGGCGAGATCTGGGTGAGCGGGCCGAGCGTGGCCCAAGGCTACTGGAACCGCCCCGAGGCGACTCAGGAAACCTTCGGCGCGATGCTCGCCGAACCCGACCCGCACGCGCCGGCCCAGGTGGTGGCCCGCTGGCGACCCAACCCCGGCCCCTACATGCGGACGGGCGACCTGGGCTTCTTCGACAACGGGGAGCTGTTCGTCACCGGCCGGCTCAAGGACCTGATCATCGTCCGCGGCCGCAACCATTATCCACAGGACCTCGAATACTCGGTCGAAGAGGCCTCGCCGCTCGTCCGGGCCGGGGCGTTGGCGGCGTTCGCCGTCGACCACGACAGCCGCGAGCGGGTGGTGATCGTGGCCGAGCTCGAGCGGGGCCGCCGCGATCGGACCGAGATTCTGGCCGCGATGGACGCGATCCGCAGCCGGCTGGCGCGGGAGCACGAGGTGGCCGTGGAGGCGATCGTGTTCGTGCGGCCCAACAGCGTGCCCAAGACCTCGAGCGGCAAGATCCAGCGGCACGCCTGCCGCCGCCAGTTCCTCGACAACACGCTCGAGGTGGTGGAACAGCAGGTCAGCTGGCTCGAGCCGGCTGCCCCGGCACCCGCGGCAAACCCCGCGCTGCCGCGGCTGGCCCGCCAGCGGCCGCTGGGCGAAGCGACCCGGGCCCACCGTCCCGACCGCGAACTGCCCCAGGAGATCGTGCAGACGGTGTTCGAGCACGTCCGCCGGATCGCCAAGGAGCGGGCGGGCAACCTCACGCTCGACACCAACATCGTCGAGCTCGGGCTCGACTCGCTGGAGCGGATGGAGATCGTGGCCAGCCTGGAGGAGGCCTTCGGGGCCCGTTTTCCGGAGCAGGTGCTGCCGCTGATCGAGACCTGCCGTGAGGTGACCGAGGCGATCATCGACCACATGCCGGTCGAGAATCGGGAGAAGGTGCAGGCCTCGCGGACGGCCGTGGAGATCCCCCGGGACGCCTGGAAGATCGAGGAGTTTCCGGAGGTCCGGGCGCTCGAGCAAAACTTCGCGATGGTCCGCGATGCGGGCCTCGAAAACCCGTACTTCAGCGTCCACGAGGGGCTCACCAGCGACCGCACCACGATCGCCGGCCGTGAACTGATCAGCTGGGCCTCCTACAACTACCTGGGCATGTCGGGCGACCCGGCCGTCACCGCCGCGGCCAAGGGGGCGATCGACCGGTTCGGCACGAGCGTCTCGGCCAGCCGCCTCGTCTCCGGCGAGAAGACGCTCCACGGCGAGCTCGAGCGGGCGATCGCGAATCTCGTCGGTGCCGAAGATGCGATCACGTTTGTGGGAGGCCACGCCACGAACGAGACCGTGATCGGCCACGTGGTCGGGCCCGGCGACCTCGTGCTCCACGACGCCTTCGCCCACAACAGCCTCCTCCAGGGGGCGATCCTCTCCGGGGCCCGCCGCCGGCCGTTCCCGCACAACGACTTCGCGGCCGCCGAGGCGATCCTTGGCCAGGTTCGCGGCCAGTATCGCCGCGTGCTCGTCGTGATCGAGGGCATCTACAGCATGGACGTTGACTGCGCCGACCTGCCGCGGTTCGTGGGCGTGGCCAAGCGACACAAGGCGTTGCTCATGGTCGACGAGGCCCATTCGATCGGCGTGATGGGCGCCACGGGCCGGGGCGCCGGCGAGCACTTCGGCGTGGCCTCGCCGGACGTCGATCTCTGGATGGGCACCCTCTCCAAGGCCTTCGGCAGCTGCGGCGGCTACATCGCGGGCTCGTCCGCGCTCGTCCGCTGGCTCAAGTACACCGTGCCGGGGTTCGTCTACTCGATCGGCCTGCCGCCGGCGGCGGCCGGCGCGGCGCTGGGGGCGATCCAGCTGCTGGAGCGCGAGCCCCAGCGGGTGTCGCAACTGCGGGAAAATGCGCGGCTGTTCCTGCAGTTGGCCAAGGAGGCCGGCCTCGATACGGGCTCCTCGGGAGGCACGGCGATCGTGCCGGTGATCCTCGGCAACTCGATGAACGCCCTGCGGCTCTCGCGGGCCCTGTTCACCCGCGGCATCAACGTGCAGCCGATCCTCTACCCGGCCGTCGAGGAGAAGGCCGCCCGGCTCCGGTTCTTCATCACATCCCGCCACACGCCCGACCAGATCCGGCGGACGATCCAGGCGATGCAGGAGGAGCTGGCGAAGATCGACCCGGGCTACGCAAGGCGCGCTGGCTGACGCGGGGACTGTACCCGCATGGGACTGTCCCCGGTTGGCTTTCCGGTTTCGCCATTTCCATCTATAACGCGGCTCATGTCCGCGCTCGAAACCACCTCCCACCGGCTCGTGCTGCCGGCCGACGCCAACCACCACGGCACCCTCTACGCCGGCAGCCTGCTGCGATATGCGCTCGAGAGCGGCTACGCCACGGCCTGCCGGGCCGCGGGGTCCGAGGGCAACCTGATGCTCAGGCGGGTGCTGTCGCTCGAGTGCCGCCGGAGCGTGCCGGTGGGGTCGCTCGTGGAGATCCGCGGCGCCGTGCTCCAGGTCAAGCGGGGCTACCTCGTGGCGGGCGTGGTGGGCATGCCCCTCGATGGCCACACGCTTCCCTGGATGGACGGCCTGTTCGGCTTCGCCCAGGTCGATGCGGCCGGGCTTCCCGTGGCCCTGCCGCATCCGGTCGAGGTGGCCGCCGCCTGCCCGCTGTGGCAGCCGCTGGTGGCCCGGCTCGAGAAGCTCGCCTCCGTCCGCGGCGCGACCGGCGACTGGATCGCGGCCCTGGACGGCGGGTGACGAAGGCCGCGAGGTGCGAGCAAACGTCAGGCCGGCAGGAAGCCGGCCGCCGCGAGGCATGGGGCACCTTGGCTGCCCCTTCGCCTCGCAAGGCGTCGCGGGCCATGGATGGCCGCGGGGTGCGAACCGTCGTCAGGCCGGCAGGAAGCCGGCCGCCGCGAGGCATGGGGCACCTTGGCTGCCCCTTCGCCTCGCGAGGCGTCGCGGGCCATGGATGGCCGCGAAGCCGACTAATACTTGATCTCGAGACCGAAGTTGAAGGACACGAGCGCCTTCAGGTGCAGGCCGAGATCCAGCTCGAAGCCCTTCTTCGCGCACTGCTCCTGGAATCCTTCGAAGGTCTTGAGCGAGTTCTTC
>JBJTPO010000604.1:0-5291 GCA_046075145.1 Planctomycetota bacterium | reverse complement strand
GCGGAGGAGACCGCCGCTCCCGCGTCCGACGAGCCGTCGTGGACCAATCCGTTCGGGCCTCTGTTTCGGCTGGCCGGATTTGCCGACCCGCAGGATCTCACCGAACCGCTCCTGCCCGACGACGTGGCGCCGCCGGGGCAGCCGCGGCAGGAGTTCGAGCCACCGGCCGGCCGCAAGCTGCCTCCCGGGGCGAAGCCCGGGGCGCTCCAACAGGCGATCTTCACCGTCACCGAGCTGCCCCGGCTCGGTGACAACGGCCTCGGCCTCACCACGCTTGACACGAGCCTCACGATCGGCCTGCCCGCGCCCACGGTCAACTCGCCCCTGCTCATCACGCCCGGCTTCGGCACCGCCTTCGTCGACGAGGTGCCCGGGCCGATGGATCCGGGACTTCCCGCCCAGCTGTACGACGCCTGGATCCAGGCCCGGTGGCTTTCCAAGATCGGCGAGCGGTTCGGGGTCGATCTCGCCGTCGCGCCCGGCTGGTACAGCGACTTCGTCAACGATACGTCGCAGGCCTTCCGCATCACCGGCCACGGGTTCGGTGCCTGGGAGGCGAGCGAGAACCTGCGGGTCGTGGCGGGAGTGATCTACCTCGACCGCTACGACGTCAATCTGCTGCCGGCCGGCGGGCTGCTCTGGACGCCCTCCGACGACCAGCGGCATGAGCTGATCTTTCCGCGGCCCCGGCTTGCCTGGCGGGTGGCCGAGAGCCCGCGTGCGGCCCAGTGGGTCTATCTCGCCGGCGAGTTCGGCGGCAACCAGTGGGCCGTCCGGCGCGACAGCGGCGCAAACGACGTGGTCGTGTATCACGACTACCGCCTGCTCGTCGGCTGGGAGCGTCGGCCCGCCGACCTGGGCGTCAACTGGCGGCTCGAAACGGGCTGGGTGACCGGCCGGCTCGTGGAGTACTACATCACCGACACAGCCGACTATTCGCCGGCCGACACGTTCCTGGTGCGCTGGGGAGTGTGGTGGTGAGTTCACGCAGCGGCCGCTACCCTTCGCTGGGGCGGGTGGCGATACTGCATGTCGTCGTCCGCACCCCTGCCGGGAGAATGCCCGATGCTCACCCCCGTGCCCGGTGATTTTGCCAGCCGCCTCGCCGAGGCGGCCCGGTTTCACGACTACCGCTACGCCTCCAATCCGCTGGCCGACGGCACGCTGCCGCCAATCCCGGGAGCGCGGTTCCCGGCGACGCTCCACGAGCAGGGCCCGACCCGCACGATTCCCCTCGATGCCAGCGACCGGCTGCTCTGCCCCGGGCCGGCCACGGCGCCGGGGTTGTGTGCCAACTTCGTGCACGTCCGTCCCGGCGACTGTCACTTCACCGACGCCAACGCCACGAGCCAGCTGTTCTTCGTGATGCGGGGCCAGGGCTCGACCCGGCTCACCGGCCAGGGCTCGACCCGGCTCACCGGCGACGACGAGTTTGGCTGGCAGGCGGGGGATCTGTTCACGCTGCCCGTCGGCAGCCGGGCCCTGCATGCGGCCGCGGCCGATGCGGCCCTCTACTGGGTGCATGACGAGCCGCTGCTTCGCTACCTCGGCGCGGCGGCCACGCTGCCGCAGTTTCCCGCCACGCTCTACCGGCGGGACGAGATCAGGCGGGCGCTCGACGCGGTGATCGCCGACCCCTCGAGCGCCACGGCCAACCGGCTCTCGATCCTGCTCGGCAACCGCGCCCTGCCCCAGACGCTCACGATCACCCACGTCGTGTGGGCGATGTTCGGGATCCTGCCGGTGGCCGCCGTGCAGGCGGCCCATCGTCACCAGTCAGTGGCCGTCGACCTCGTGGTGGATGCCAAGCCCGGCTGCTACACGCTGGTCGGCGGCACGCTCGACGATCAGGGGCGGATCGCCGACGGGGAGCGGTTCGATTGGGAGCCCCACTCGGTGTTCGTCACGCCGCCGGGCCTCTGGCACTCGCACCACAACGAGTCGGGCCATCCGGCCCACATCCTTCCGATCCAGGATGCGGGCCTCCATACCTACCTGCGGACGCTCGACATCCGCTTCTCCCGCGGCCGGGCCGGCGGCGGCGCCGAGGTCGTGGGCCGCGCCTCGTAGCGGCCGGCCGGCGATCGGGCGTTGGTGTCCGGCCGGCACGTGCGGCCGGGAGGCCCTCCGAACTTCGGGCCGATGGGCCGCCACTTGACCGCTGGCTCGCCTGGCCGCAAGGGTTGGTTCGTGCCGGGATGGCCGCGGGCAGTCCGGGTGTCGCCAGCCGGCACCAGCATGGCCCGTGGGTCGTCATGGCCGCCATGGTTTGGAAGACGAGTTGCTTTCGGCTTCGCCCCTCTGGCGAGGACCGGACGCGCAGCGTAGGCCGGCCGCGGACGCATGTGCGATGCGTCCTTCTCTGACCGCCACTGATTCGCAGCGCCCCGCAGGCATGTCGGTGCGTCCCCGCGCACGGAGGCCATCCCGACCCCGTATCTCGCGGAGGCCCTCCCATGTGGTTTCGTGCCCAGCGTCCTGCGTTCCCCGATTGCGCTCATGTCCTCGGCAGCTCGCTTGCCTGGGCGGCCGCAGCCGCCGTACTGGTCGTCGGCTGCCTCACCCTGCCGGCCCGCGGGGCGATCGTCGTCGACGCGGCTGGCACCTCGGCCGCCGGCAATCCCGTGGCCTTCCGGGCAACCCTCGCGATCACCGGCGACGAGCTGGTGATCGACCTGGAAAACATCTCGCCCGCGCCGACGAGCGTGCCGGCCGACCTGCTGGCGAGCTTTTATTTCGACATCGTGCGGGATGGGATCCGACCGGTGCTCGACTATCGCTCGGCCGTGGGGCAGGTCGTCGCGGTGCAAAAGAACGCGGCCGATCGGCCGGTGATCTACACCCCGCCGCCGACCGCGGGTGGCAAGGGCACCGTCACGCCCGGCCTTGGCCTCTCGGATCTGATGGCCACCAAGCCGGGTGACTTCACCTGGCAGCTTCGCCAGTTCGCCCCGGCCCCTGAGCCGCGGGCCGGCTTCGGCCTGGGCACGGTGGGCAACTCGACGCTCGCCCCGTCCAACTTCGACCCCAAGGTCGTCGATGGCGGCGACTTCGCGATCTACCGGGGCGACGACATCGAGCCCAAAGGCAACCTCCCGGGCACCTATCTTGCTCACGAACTGGTACGGTTTCGCTTCTGCGTCGGCAAGGGCTGGACCGAGGCCGACATCGTCGACCGCTTCACCTTCGGCCTGGGTACGAGCCCCGACAGCATGATCGTGGTCTCGCTGCCTGAGCCGCCGGCCAGTGCGGCCTCGCTGCTGGTGGCGACGGGCGTGGTCGGCTGCATGGCGCGTCAGGCGGCCCGCCGCGTGGCCCAGGCGGGCCGGGCGTCTGCCTCCGGCACCGGCTCGGGGCCGCCAACGGCCTCGGGGGCCGGGTCACTCGCGTCGTCGGTTGCCGCCGGGCTCGCCTGCAGCCCGATCAGCCGCGACACGAACACCGCCATGTAGAACTGCCCGAACACCGCCTCCAGCCACACCAGCCACCGGGCGGTGGCCGAGGACGGCACGATGTCGCCGTAGCCGACGGTGGTGAGCGTGACGAACGAGTAGTAGATGAACACATCGGCGGCCGCCAGCGGGTCGTCGCCGGCATCGACGTGATAGCGGCCGAAGTCGACCGCGAACGACCCCGGCGCGAGCCGCTCGAGCAGGGTGTAGACGTTGGCCCAGCACATCCCAAACAGCACGAACACGCAGAGCGCCCCGCAGATCATATCGAACACGATCTGCTTGGCCGCCAAGACGTCGACCAGGATCAGCAACCCCACCGTGATGATCGGCACGATGAAACTCACCGCCCGGGCCACCGCCCAAAACCAGTAATGCTCGCCGGGAATCTCGCCGACGGCGAACGTCACGGCCAGGGTGAGGATGCCGGGCAGGACGAGGGGGCCTGCCAGTGCGAACATCCGCCGGCCCCCGAGGGCCACCACCGCGCCCAGGAACACGACCTGCTCGGCCACCATCGCCACGAGCTCGGCCTTGGGATGACCCTCGGTCACGACCGAGAGCAACGGCAGGAGCAGGAGGTGCACCAGCAGGATCGCGTACCGGCCGAAGTGCGGCTGGCGGACGAACCGGGCCAGCTCGCGAACGGGGTTGATGTCGGACAGCATGGACGGACGGTAGCGGGGCCGGCGGGTACAGGGGAGGGCAGTCGCGCCGGTTATGCCGGGGAAACCGCCTGACCGGCTCTCGCAGGGCGTGAACTATGCTTCCCTTGTTGCCCGGTCGCTTTCCCACCTTTCCCCATTGCAGCGCATGCCTCACGCCCCCGCCATTTTGCCCCTGCTGGTCACCCTGTCGATCCTCGCCGTGGTTCCGGTCCGGGCCGACGAGTCTGCTGCCGGCGACAAACCCGAAAAGGCCCCGCCCGCCAAGCAGCCGGTCGCGACGCTGCCTGATGCCAGCAAGCCGCCGGTGGTCACCGAGCACGCGATCACGCTCGGCGGCCGGGAACTCGCCTACCGGGCCGAGGCGGGCATGCTGCCGCTCCTGAAGGAGGACGGCGGTCCGCGGGCCAACGTTTTTTATGTGGCCTACACGCTCGTGACCGAGGCCGACGCCGCCCGGCGGCCGGTGATGTTCTGCTTCAATGGCGGCCCGGGCGCGTCGGCCGTGTGGCTCCATCTCGGCGGGCTCGGCCCCCGCCGGGCGAAGGTGAATCCCGACGGCTCGCTGCCGCCGCCGCCCTTCGAGCTCGTCGCCAACGAGCATACGATCCTGCCGTCCTGCGACCTCGTGTTCATCGACCCGGTGGCGACCGGCTACAGCCGCGCCGCCAAGGACGAGAAGCCCGAGCAGTTCTTCGGCAAGGACCCCGACATCGCCGCGATGGCCGAGTTCATCCGGCTCTACACCACGCGGAACGCCCGCTGGCGGAGCCCCAAATACCTCTGCGGGGAGAGCTACGGGGTGTTCCGGGCCGCCGGCCTGGCGGCCGAACTCCAGGATCGCCACGGCATGTTCTTCAACGGCCTGGTGCTCGTCTCGGGCCTCGTGGACTACGGCACGATCTTCCCCGGGCCCTCGAACGATCTGCCCTATTCGCTCTTCCTGCCGAGCTTCACCGCCGTGGCCCATGCCCACGGCCGGCTGCCGGAGGATCTCCAGGCCGACCGGGCCAAGGCGCTCGCCGAGGCGGAGGCTTTCGCGGCGGGCGAGTATGTGACGGCGCTCTACGCGGGGGCTGCCTTGCCCCGGGAGAAGCGGCGGGCCGTCGCGGCAAAACTGGCCCGCTTCACGGGGCTGCCGGAAAAACTCATCCTCGACCACGACCTCCGCGTC
>JBJTPO010000603.1:0-8519 GCA_046075145.1 Planctomycetota bacterium | reverse complement strand
CCCTCACGAGCGCGTCGAGGTCGTCGCCGTGCACCTTGATCGCGATCTGCGCGTAGACGCCCGACACCATGTGGCTGATCAGGTGCGCCAGCGGCTGCTCCACCTCGATGGCGACGCCGGGGACCTCGCTGCCCAGTTCGGCGAGCAGGTTCCCGATGATCTCGTCGCGATGGCGTCCGCTCCGGGGGTTCATGCTCAGGATGTACTCGCTCGCGTTCACCGGCGCCGCGTGCTCGTCCATCTCGGCACGGCCGGTGCGGCGGACGAAGTGAAGGATCTCGCCGGCGGGCCGCTCGTCGTTCCGCTGCATGGCCCGGAGCTTCGCGTCGATGAGCGCCGACACCTTGTTGGAGGCGTCGAGCGACGATCCGGGGGGCAGGGTGACGTTGACCTGCACGCTCCCCTCGTCGAACGGGGGCAGGAAGTCGCGACCCAGCCGGGCCAGCGCCCAGGCCGCGAAGGCGACGCCAGCCCACGTCGCCAGGAGCAGCAGGCCCGGGCACGCCATGCTGAGCCGGATCAGGGGCGTCGCGCCGCCTTTCAGCAGCCGAAGGAGCAGCCCGTCGTGGTGACGGTGGGTCGCGCGTGACTGCGGCAGCAGGAGGTAGGAGAGGACGGGGGTGACCGTCAGCGACACGAGCAACGAGGCGAGGATCGACACGATGTAGGCCACGCCGAGGGGCGCGAACAGCTGTCCCTCGACCCCGGAGAGGGCGAACAGCGGCAGGAACACCAGGATCACGACGGCCGTGCCGAACACGATGGCGCTGCGAATCTCGCGACTGGCGTCATAGACGACCTGCAGCGCCGGCCGCGGGTGCGGCAGGGAGTTGTTCTCCGTGAGCCGGCGGAAGATGTTCTCGACGTCGACGATGGCGTCGTCGACGAGTTCGCCCATCGCGACGGCGATGCCGCCGAGCGTCATCACGTTGATCGACAGCACCGTGCCGGTCAGCATGCCCGCCAGCCGGAAGACGAGCGTCGTGATGACCAGCGAGAGCGGGATCGCCGTCAGCGTGATGAACGTGGTGCGGAGGTTGAGCAGGAACAGAAACAGCACGATCACCACGAGCACCGCGCCGATCACGAGCGCCTCGCCGACGTTGAAGATCCCCCGGTCGATGAAGGTCGCCAGCCGGAAGAGCCCGGGGTTGACGACCACGTCGGGCGGCAGCGCCGCCTCCACCTCGGCCAGCGCGAGAGTGATCCGGGCGGTGAGGGCCCGCGTGTCCACGTGCGGCTGCTTGGCGATCGTGAACACGACGCCGGGCAGGCCGTCGATCGCGGCGTCGCCCCGCTTGAACTGCGGTCCCTCCACGACCGTCGCCACCTGCTCGAGGAGCACCGACCGCTCCGCAGGCGTGGCGACCGGCACCTGCCCGAGTTCCGCCACGACGCGGGCCGGGTCGGGACCGAGCCGGCCGAGCACGCGGATCGGCCGCTCCTGCTCACCCGTCACGGCGAAGCCGCCGCTGGTGTTGATGTTGCTCTCCCGCAGGGCCTCCTCGATCGCCGGCAGCGTGACGTCGTACTCGAGCAGCGCCGCCGGGTCGACGAGGATCTGGTACTGCTTGCGATCGCCCCCCTGCACGAACACCTCGGCCACGCCCGGAATCTTGAGCAGCCGCGGCCGGGCCACCCAGTCGGCGATCGTCCGCAGGGCGAGCGACCGCTGGAGCGACGTGGGGAACGTCGCCTCGTGGTCGCGGCCGATGATCGAGACGCGGGCCGCGCGGGGCGACTCGCCCGCCGCGTCGGGGGGGAGAGGGGCGGGGCTCCAGGTGACCGCATCACAGGCAACCTCCTCCCAGGTCGCGGGGCGATGACGGTCCTCGACCCGCCACACCCGGACGGCGGTCGCGGCATCGGAATCCGCGGTGCACTCCGCCAGCAGGGCCGTGCCCGGCAAGGCCGCGAGCACTCCGCCCCGCGGCCCCCGCTGGCGGAACATGCCGGCGATCACGATCTGCCCCATGATCGACGCGGTCGGCGTCAGCTGCGGCCGGATGCCCTGGGGGAGCACGCCGGCGACCGTGGTGAGCCGCTCCTGCACCGTCTGGCGGGCGGCCCGGATGTCGACATCCCAGCCGAACTCGACATAGATCACGGTCAGCCCGGCCGTGGACTGGCTGCGGACGGCATCCACGCCACCGGCTCCGAGCAGCGCGACCTCGATCGGCTGCGTGACGAGCGTCTCCACCTCCTCGGTCGCCAGGCCTGGGCACTCGGTGATGATCACCACCCGGGGCCGGTCGAGGTCGGGAAAGACGTCGATCGGCATCCGGGTCGCCAGGTATCCGCCGGTGACCAGCAGCGCCAGGCTGACCACCAGCACCAACAGGCGGGAGCGGAGCGAAAAGCGAATGACGGCGTCGAGCATCGGGGAATCTCTCAGTGGGCGCCGTGCACGGTGCCGTCGGCGTGAACGTGCATGCCCACCGGGGCGCCGGAGGCCGACTGGGCCTCGAGCACGCGATTGAGTGAGGCCGCCGCCCCCTGGGCGAGATACCAACCCGGCGCCACGCTGCCGTCGTTCGCGATCACGACATGCCGGCGGTCCTCGTGCAGGACGTGCACGGGGAGCCGGTCGAAGAGGTTGCCGTTCTGCCGGAACACGTAGGCCTCGCCCGTGGCTCGCACCACCGCCTCGGCGGGCAGCACGATCACTCCCCGGAGCTCCTCCACGGGCACGTGGAGCCGCACCCGCTGGCCCGGCCGGAACCGCCAGACCGTGAATGACCGCCCGTCCTTCGCATAACCGCGGGACTGGTTCTCGAGCGGCACGAAGAAGTCGAACGTGCGGCTCTGGCGATCGACCATGTTGGCGAGGTGCCGGATCGCGAAGGTCTGCCCCAGCGGCGGCCAGGCGGCCGGGTCGTCCTCGGCGAACTCGATCTCGACCGGCCAGCCCTCCCGGGCCGCCCGCTCGAGCGCCGGCGCCTCCCGCTTGAAGGCGTGGCCCACGGCGTACAGGAGCCGGTGGTTGGAGAGCACGGCGAGCAGTTGCCCGGCCTGCACCTGCGTGCCGAGCTCCGCCTTGAGCTCCTGCACTTCGTAGACCGGATCCGCATCCTGCCGTGCGACGGCCAGCGGGGGCGGCGCCCCGATCTCGACCGTGGTGACGAACCGGCCCGCCTCGACCTCCGAGATCTGCTCCGGTAGCAGGCCCCGGGCGAGCAGCTCCTGGCGGCGGCTCGTGATCTCGGCGGCGAGCCGCCGCAGCTGCTGGTCGATCTCGATCAGCCGGGCGCCCGCGATCGTGCCCTCGCCGATCTGGGCGAGCCGGGCCCGCTTCTCCTGCTCGAGTTCGGTCTCGCGGACGGCCTTGAAGAGTTCGGCCTCCGCGTTCTGCACGTATTCACTGAGCAGCCGCAGCGTGAAGAGCTTGTCGCCCGGCCGCACCGTGTCGCCCGGGAAGGCATGAACCTGCGTCACGATCCCGATCGCCGGGGAGGTGACGCCGCGGTCGGAGATGCCGGGCCGATCGGTGATCTCGCCGGGCACGAGAATCGTTCGCCGGTAGTCGGCAAGCGCCGCCGGCCGCGACACGACCCCCAGGTTCTTGCGGGCCTGCGGGCTCAGTTCGAGCACGTCCCGTTCAGCCGCGGCCGCGCCGCCGGCGCTCCCAGCCGCAGCCATCGACGGTGCGGGCGCGAGCGCGAGCATGGGCAACCATTGGTCGCGCAGCATCGCCGCGACCGCCACCGCGGCTCCGATCCCGCCAACGACGACCAACCAGCGGATGAAACGAATGATCGACTGAATCATGAAACACCTGCGGGAACGGATGGCGGACGGATGCCCTCGGTTGGCTGGCCCGGTCGGGGGGCGCGATCGTGGCGACGCGGGCCCGCCGTGACGGGAACGACCGCGATACCGCAGCCAGGGCTACGGTGGCGGCGCACGCAGCGGCTCTGCGAGATCAAACGCGGAGCACGTGCGGCAGGAGATCGTGGTGCCTGGGCAGCCGGCGATCGCCGGGGGGCCTCACGACTCGCCAGAGCGGTCCGATCGCCGCATCACCAGCCGCCGCGACCAAAGGCACGGCCGCCCAGGCGGTTGCCACTTGCTCGGCCGGGTCGCATGGCCCCGCCACGGACACCAGGAAGGCGTCGGCCGGGTAGATCGCGAAGGCATCATGATCGACCGGAACCAATGGCGGTCCATCGGTCCGCCGGTCGCCGACCCCGGGCGACCCGTGGGCATGGTCGTCTGCGGCGTGGCCATGACCGCCCCAGGCCCAGTGTCGATGCGGCCGGCCGTGGTGGTGCGGATGATCGGCCGCCTGCTCCGGCCCGGCGACAGCAGCGCGATCATGACAGTGCGGCACCGCGGCGGCGCCCAAGAGCAGATGGGCGGCGGCGAGCGGCAGCACAAGCCAGCGACCGATGAGCATGGTCTTCAGAGCCATGGTTTTGAGCCTAACCCGTTGCGTCGGGGATTGCCAAACCCGAGGAAATAGGGGGCCCAGGCGGCCGACGTGCCCCGCTACAATGTTGCTCATGAACCATTCCCGCCGGAAGCATCTCCGCTCGATTGGCCCGCCGGCGGTGGTCCTGCTGGGCCTCGCGGCCAGCCTCGCCGCGGCGTCCGGGCAGGCCTGCCCGTTCTGCTCGGCCGTGTCGCTCACGTTCGCGCAGGAGATCGCCCAAAGCGAGGTCGCGGTGATCGCCCGACTCGTCGAGCCACCCCCGGCCACGGCGCTCGAGCCCTCCGCCACCGGCCCGCTGCCCAAGGGCAAGTTCGAGGTGGTCGAGGTGCTCAAGGGGGGCGACCTGGTCGCGGCCGCGGGCCATGCCGGGGCCGATGCCAAGCCGATCGAGACGATCATGCTCGACGAGCAGCCGGTGGGCACGACGTTCCTCTTGATGGGCGTCGAGCCTCCGAACCTCGTCTGGTCGAGCCCGATCCGGGTCGGCGAGCGGGCGATCACCTACTTGAAGCACCTCGGCGACCTGCCGGAGAAGGGGCCCGACCGGCTTACCTTTTTCCTGGGTCACCTCGAGGACGAGGACGAGACGCTCACCCGCGACGCCTACGATGAGTTCGCGGTGGCCCCCTACGAGGACGTGAAGGGCCTCAAGGACAAGATGGACCCCGCTCGGCTGCTCTCCTGGATCGAGGATCCGAAGGTGCCGGCCAACCGCCGCCGACTCTACGCCACGATGCTCGGCGTCTGCGGCACGCCGACCGAAGCCGAGCGGATCGCCGCGATCCTCGAGGGCAAGGGCATCGCCGCCGAGCAGCCCGAGGTGCGGAACGGCCTCGACGCCCTGATCGCCTGCCACGTGGCGCTCCAGGGAGACAAGGCCCTCGACCTGGTCGATCGGCTGTTTCTGGCGCGGGCCGGGCAGGGCAAGGACGTGCCCTTCACCGAGACCTACGCCGCGGTGATGGCGCTGCGGTTCCTGGGGGAGGAGTCGGACCTCGTACCGCGGGAGCGGGTGCTTCAGTCGCTCAAGCTCCTGCTCGACGAGCCCAAGCTCGCCGACCTCGTGATCGCCGATCTCGCCCGCTGGCAGGACTGGTCGGTGATCGACCGTCTGGTGACGATTTTCAAGGAAGCCAAGGCCGACAACATCTTCGTCCGCGAGCCGATCGTGAACTATCTTCGGGCCTGCCCACTCCCCGAGGCAGCCGCGGCCGTGAGCGAGCTCGCGACGATCGACCCCGAAGCGGTCCGCCGCGCGGCCACGCTCGCCGGACTGGCCGGCGTCGCCACCGCCGGTGACGGCACGGATCCGCAGCCGCCGGCCAGTGGCGACGCGAACGCCCTGGCCCAAGCGATCAGCCCGGTCGTCGGCGACGAGGAACCCGGGGTGGCGGCTGTCGATCCCTCGCCCGCCATCCGCCCCGCGGCCAAGCCCGCCCCGACCACCACCTGGAAATGGGCCCTCTGGGCCGGCATCGTACTCGCCGTGGCCGTGCTCGCCCGAACGATGCTCAAGCCGGGCGTGTCCGGCGGCGGCTGACACGCGGCCTCCCGTCGCCATCCTCGCCGCTGCCCCCTCGCCACCGGAAACCCATGCGCTCGGGACTGTTCGATTCGCCGCCGGCCCCACTCACGGCGGCCCGACCTGCGGATTCGGAGCCGGACGCCTACCGGGCCCTCTCGGGGACGGCGATCGCCGCCGCGGCGGTCGCGGTGCTCTCGCCGCTGGTGCTCGTGGGCTGGTCGTTCGCGGCGGTGCCGGCCGTGGGGATCGTGCTCGCGGCAGTGGCGCTGGGCGACGTCGCCCTGCGGCCGCAGGCGGTCACGGGCCGCGGCCTGGCCTTGGCGGCGCTTCTGGGCTCGGGCGCGAGCCTCGTCGGCGGCCTCGCCTACCTGGCCACGGTCTACGCCGCCGAACTGCCCGAGGGCTTTTCCCGGCTCAACTACGCCATGCTCCAGCCGCTGCCCGGCGACCCGGCCACGGGCGTGCCAGACTCCGCCCGGGAGCTGAATGGCCGTGACGTGCTCTTGAAGGGCTACATGTATCCGGGATCGAGGCAGCGCGGGATCACGGAGTTTCTCCTCTGCCGCGATCAGGGCGACTGCTGCTTCGGCGGCACGCCCAAGATCACCGACCGGGTGCTCGTGCGACTCTCCGACCCCGCGGGCATCGACTTCACCCAGCGGCTCGTGAAGATCGCCGGGCGGTTCCGGATCGAGCCGGCCGGCACGGCCGACCTCGGCGGCGGCGTGCTCTACCACCTCGACCAAGCCTTCCCCCGCTAGCCCGCGCGGAGCGCGCGCCGCCCATGAATCACCGCCTCGCCAGTCTCCTGTCGCTTGCCTTGATCGCGCCGGCCGGCTGCGACGGACCGCCCGCCGCCGCGCCGGTAGCCGCGCCCGCCACAGCATCAGAGCCCACCACGTCGCGGGCGGTCACTGCCGGCGCGGCACCGCGCCGAGCGACCGGGGCCCCCCGCGAGATCAACTTCGACGACATCAAGCTCGAGATGGAGAAGGGCGCCCCCTTTACCCGCGACCTGCTCCCCAGCCGCGTGTCGTCGCTGGCCGGCACCGCCATCCGGATCCGCGGCTACATCCTCCCGAGCTTCCAGCAGAAGGGGCTCACCCAGTTCGTGCTCGTCCGCGACAACCAGGAGTGCTGCTTCGGCCCCGGCGCGGCCCTCCACGACTGCGTCGTGGTGCGGATGCGGCCCGGTAAGACGGCCGACTTTTCCATCCGGCCGGTGGCGGTGGCCGGCACCTTCAAAATCGACGAACTGCGGGCCCCGGACGGCTCCCATCTGGCGATTTATGCCCTCGACGGCGATGAGGTGAAGTAGCGCTGCGGCGGTGTTACCATCGGCTAAACCCGCTCCGCCGGCCGATTCCGGCCGCGGCGGTCACCCGCGCCGCCTCTGGAAACGACTTCCCCACCCGTGGACACGCCCCAGCTCTCCGCCGCGCCCCAGGACTGGTACTGGCTTTACGACATCCCCACCTTCCGGCTGGCGATCCTGTTCGTCGCCGCGTTCGTGGGCTTCTACTGGGCCGGCTGCATCTTCCTCCGGCCGATCCTCCGACAGTTCGTCAAGTACACGACCGGCGCCAACGACATCGTCGGTTACGTGCTCTCCTGCTTCGGCGTGTTCTACGGCCTGCTGCTGGGCCTGATCGCGGTCACGGCCTACCAGAACGTGGCCGACGCCGGCGCCAACGTCACCCGGGAAGCCGCCGCCCTCTCGGCGCTCTACGAGGACGTTTCCAACTACCCCACGCCCCACGGCCAGAACCTCCGCTGGCTGCTGCGTGACTACACGCGGTACGTGATCAAGTACGCCTGGCCGCTGCAGCAGCGGGGAGTCATTCCCCAAGAGGGCACGATCCGCGTCGATGCCGTCCAGGAGGAGCTGCTCTCCTTCCAGCCGACGACGCCGGCCGAGGAGATCCTCCACGCCGAGGCCCTGCGGCAGTTCAACCACTTCCTGGAGGCCCGGCGGCTGCGGCTCTTCTCCGTGACCTCGGGCCTGCCTGCCGTCATGTGGTACGTGATGATCCTGGGCGCGGTGCTCAACCTGGCGATCGTCTGGCTCTTCGACATGCGGTTCATCACCCAGCTCGTGCTCGGGGGCATCCTGGCCGCCTACCTGGGCACGATGATGTTTCTGATCTTCGACATGAACCAGCCGTTTCGCGGCGACGTGAGCATCTCGGCCGAGCCCTTCGAGGTGATCTACGAGCGGATGAACGAGGACTGACCGATGCCCGGCCTGACGCCGCACAAACCTGACCCCCGCCTCTCCCGCCGGGCCGTGCTCTCCCGGGCCGCGACGCTCGCCGCCGCCCGGGCCCTCGCGCCCGCGACCTTTGTCGGCTGCTCGCTGGGGATCCCGGAGCGGAAGAAAAAGGTGCTCGTGGGCCTGCTCCACTCCCAGACGGGCACCACGGGCATCGGCGGCCGGTCACTCCGCGACATCGAGATGCACGCCTTCGAAACGATCAACGCGGCCGGCGGCATCCTGGGCCGCCAGGTGGAGCTGCAGGCCCCCAACGCCGGCTCGCGGTCCGACCGGCGGCTGAAGCTGGC
>JBJTPO010000602.1:0-3771 GCA_046075145.1 Planctomycetota bacterium | reverse complement strand
TCAAGTGGAAGCGGGAGAAGGAGGTCGCCCCGATGCGGCTGCGGCCGCACCCGTACGAGTTCTGCCTGTATTTTGACGCGTAAGCGGCCATCCATGGCCCGCTTACGCGTGGCGGGCCTCCGCCCGCCGGCCGCACCTCCGGGCGGCCGTGTTCGTGCGCGTGATGGCGCGCCGTGCATTTTCAGACGCATCGGCGCGGTGCCGCAAGCGATGTGCCGCGTCGCGCACCGATCGAGGTTCCATCGAGCACCCCAAAGGACTGCGAGGGGCAAGCCCATGCCGAGCGAGACGGCCTTGTCAGCAAGCGCAGGCAGGATGCCGAAGCGCAGCTGGCATGGAGCGACCGGAAGGCAGGATGCCTGAAGGGAGCGTCCGGCGAGCTGGCATGGGCTTACCCCGAGCTGCGCGCGCGACAGGCCCCTACCAGCAGGTCTTCCCGCCGTTGACCGCGATCGTCTGGCCGGTCACGAAGGCCGACTCGTCGCTGGCGAGATACACCGCCGCCCAGCCCACCTCGTCGGGCGCGCCCCAGCGGCCCATCGGCACGGTCGCGAGATACGCGTCCTTGTCGGCCTGCGGGTCGTTCACGTGCCGCTCCACGGGAATCCAGCCCGGGGCGATCATGTTGACCGTGATCCCGAACGGCGCGAGTTCGTGGCACATGCTCCGCGACCAGCCGGTTTGGCCCCCCTTGGCGGCCACGTAGGCGGAGAACGGCGCGACCCCGAGGTGAAACACCTCGCTTGTCACGTTGACGAGCCGGCCATGCCGGCGGGCCTTCATGCCAGGGAGCGCCCGGCGGGCGAGCAGGTAGGGGCTCTTCACGAAGAAGTCAAGCATCTGCTGGTAGAAGTCCCAGTCGTACTCCTCGATCGGCTTCTGCGGCTGGGCGGGCGTGGCGTTGATGACCACGATGTCGACCGGCCCGAGCGAGCCTTCGATCGCCGTGAACATCTCGTCGATCTCCTGCTCGCTCGTGACGTCGGCCTTAAAGAGAGCGGCGGTGATGCCGGCCGCCGTGAGCTCGGCCAGGGCCGCCTCGGCCCGGGTGGCGTTGTTGGCGTAGTTCATCGCCACCCGCGCGCCGGCCAAGCCCAGGCATTTCGCCATCGCCTTGCCCAGGCCGGTCGAGGAACCGGTGACGATCGCCGTGCGGCCGGCGAGCGAGAACGGGGACGCGGCGGACATGGGCATCGAATCCTCTGGGTCTGAACTCGGCTGTTGGGGCGACCGTGGGCCCGGGAGTCTACCGCAGGCTCAGCGGATCGCCGGGGCCCAGGCCTGGGTGAGGCGGTGGATGATTCCGGCCACCGCCCCCTGCCGCTTGCTCGAGCGGGTCGGTGTGATGGTGCATTCGGCGAGCGACGCTGTCAGCGTCCGCTGACGGACCTGCTCCACGACCCGGGCGAAGCGCTCCGGCGACCCGGCCAGGAGCGTGCCGTGCACAAACAGCGCCGTGGGGTTGAAGATGTTGATCACCGCGGCGATCGCGATCGCCAGGTATTCGGTGACGGTGCCGACCGGGCCGGTGAACTCGTCCGGCCGCTCGGCGAGCAGCGCCTCGACGGCGGCCGCGTCGAGCGTCCGGCCCACCTGCTCAGCCACCAGCCGCACCAGCGCCGCGTCGGTGGCGAGCGTCTCGAGGCAGCCCCGGTTGCCGCAGCCGCAGCGGATACCGTCGGGCATGACCGTGATGTGGCCCACTTCGCCGGCCATGCCGCTCTGGCCGGCGAGCAGTTCGCCGCCGCTCATCACGCCCAGCCCCAGGCCGGTCGCCACATCGAGCATCGCGAAATCCCGCAGGCCGCGGGCGTCGCCGTAGAGCCACTCGCTCAGGCAGAGGCCGTCGGTCTCCTGCAAGAGGCAGCACTTCACCTCGAGCCGCCGCTCGAGGTCGTGGGCTGGGTTTCGCTTGTCGAGGATGTGGAGGTTGGGTGAAAAGACGATCTCCTCGAGCCGCTCGTTGACGAGGCCCGGCACGCTCACGCCGATGCCCAGCGGCGTGGCCGTCGTGCCCGCGAGCAGGGTGCGGCATTCACGGACGAGCAGGTCCAGGAGGCGGGCGTAGGTGGCGGGCGTGGCGAAGCGGCGGGTCTTCTCCTCGGTGACGCGGCCGTCGAGCCCGGTGGCCACGAGGCAGCAGGTGGCCGCGTCGATCACCACGCCGAGCACGGTCGCCGTGTCGGCCGCCATGCGCACGAGCCGCCCGGGGCGGCCGAGCGCGGGCACGACCGGGTCGAGCTCCTCGACGAGTCCGCGCTTCAAAAGCGAATCGACCGCCTTGGAGACGGTGGGCGCGGTGAGCCCCGAGGCCCGGGTCAGCGCCGCCCGCGACGACGGGCCACGCTGCTGGATCACCTCGAGCAGACGCCGCTCATTGATGCGACGCAGAAGCGTCGACTCGATGCGGTTCTCCGGCGTGGTCATCGGCGGCTCGAGGCGGTGCGGGGATGAACGAAGAACGCGACGTTGCTTTTTACTTAGTGGTGTTTAGAATAAGGTCAAATGGCGGCGCCAAGCAAGAACCAGGGCCGTGCTGCGCGACTGGAGCATCGATGAATCTGCTGCCCGCGCTCAAGAGTGTTGGCCTCTGGCTCGGTGCGGCGGTCGCTTCCGCGCCGCCCCTCGCCGCGGAGGTCGACTTCGCCCGCGACATCCAGCCGCTCTTGGCGCGGCGGTGCTACGCCTGCCACGGCCCCGACACCAGGGAGGCGGGCCTCCGGCTCGACGATCGGGTCGTCGCGACGGCCGAACTCGACAGCGGCTCGACTGCGGTCGTTCCGGGTGATCCTGCCGCGAGCGAGTTGCTCGCCCGGATCACCTCCAGCGACCACGACCTGCAGATGCCGCCGGAGGGACCGCGGCTCACGGCCGCCGAGATCGACGCGATCAAGCGGTGGATCGCCGCCGGGGCCGAGTGGCAGGCCCATTGGGCGTTCCGGCCGGTGGAGCGTCCGCCGCTTCCGGCCGCCGCGGGGAAGCCGGTGGCGAACCCGGTCGATGCCTTCATCGACTCGGGCCTCGCCGCCCGCGGCCTCGCCCGCTCGCCAGAGGCCGACAAGGCCACGCTCCTGCGGCGGGCGACCTACGGCGTGACCGGTCTGCCGCCGACCGAGAAGGAGATGCAGGAGTTCCTGGCCGACGACTCGCCCGGGGCCTGGGAGAAGGTGGTCGACCGGTTGCTCGCCTCGCCCCACTACGGCGAGCACTGGGGCCGTCACTGGCTCGACCTCGTCCGCTACGCCGAGACCAACTCCTTCGAACGCGACGGGGCGAAGCCCCACGTCTGGCGGTATCGCGACTACGTGATCCGCTCGTTCAACGACGACAAGCCGTTCGACCGGTTCGTGCTCGAGCAGTTGGCCGGCGACGAATTCGCCGAGCCCACGGCCGACGCCCTGATCGCCACAGGCTACTACCGGCTCGGCCTCTGGGACGATGAGCCGGCCGACCGGCTCCAGGCCCGCTACGACTGGCTCGACGACATCGTCTCCACGACCGGGCAGGTGTTCCTGGGCCTCACGATCAACTGTGCCCGCTGCCATGACCACAAGATCGACCCGCTGCCGCAGCGGGACTACTACGCGATGCTCGCCTTCTTCCACAACGTCACGCCGATGGGCAACGGCGGCGACCAGATCGAGCAACCGCTGTTCACAGGCCCCGAGGGCAAGGTGCGGTACGACGAGGCCGTGGCGGAACTCAACCGGCGTCGCGACGAGGCCCAGGCGGCGGTGGCGGCGATCGAGTCCCGCTTTCGGGCGGCGCTCG
>JBJTPO010000601.1:0-4530 GCA_046075145.1 Planctomycetota bacterium | reverse complement strand
TCGCCGACGGTGAGCATGCGGATTCCTCCGAGAAACGGTTGTCGCAACGGTGATCTGTTTGACGCAGAGTCTACGGGGCCGCAGGGGGCGGTTCAACACGAAAGCCCGCCGCGCTCGGCGCGGGCATACTGGAGTCGATGATCCCGCCCTCCACCGCGCCGCCACGTCCACCGCTCGTGCATCACGACCAGCGCACCGGCCGCGCGGTGTTCGTGGCCCCGGGCCGCGACGATCGGCCCACCGATGCGGAGCTCGCGGCGGGCTGCGCGGCGGCCGACGCCTCGCGATGGTGCCCGTTCTGCGCGGGCAACGAGTCCCGCACGCCGCCCGCCGTACGGCGCGCACCAGATGAACTCGCCTCGGCCTGGCAGGCCCGGATCATCCCCAATCGGTATCCGTTCGTGGCGGCAGCGGACGCCGTGAGCAGTCATGGCGCCGCCCGGGCGGCGCATGGAGTGCACGAAGTGGTGATCGAGTCGCCGCGGCACGACACGCTCGTGACGGCGGTCGATCCGGCCGGCTGGAGGGCCGCCTGGGCGCTCGTGCAGGGTCGGCTCGCCGACCTCGCCCGCCGGAACGACCTCGCGTGGGGCACGGTGTTCAAGAACTCGGGGCCGCGGGCCGGTGCGTCGCTCGAGCATGTCCACAGCCAGCTCGTGGCGGTCGATTTTCTGCCGCCGGCGGTGGCCTCCGAGTTCGCCGCGGCGGCGACCGAGGCCGACCCCTTTGCGGCGCTGCTCACCGAGGCGGCGTATGAACGCCGAATCGTCTCCGAGGCTGACGGGCTCGTGGCACTCGTACCGGCGGCGCCGCGGCAGCCGGGGGAGATGTGGATCGTGCCCGCCGACCGCGAGCCCCACTTCCATGCCGCACCGCCGGCCCGGGCCGCGGCGCTCGCCGATCGCACGCGAGACCTCGTTGGCCGGCTCGCCCGGGTTTTGCCAGGGGTCGACTTCAACTGGTGGCTGCACGAGGCGGCCTGGCGTGGTGAGGCCGTGGGCCTGGCGGAGGACCGCTGGCACTGGCATCTCGAGATTGTGCCCCGGGTGAACCAGCTCGCCGGCTTCGAGCTCGGCACCGGCTGCCACATCACCCCGTTGCCGGCCGTGGAGGCGGCGGCCCGGCTCCGGGATGCGTGAACCCATCGGCAAAGGCCCACCAGTCGAGCGGCGGCGCGAAGCCGATCGCCCCGTGGGAGAGGAGCGTGATGGGCACGTCCGCGAGGAATTGCCGCAGATCGGCCACGTTGGCGGCGGCGATCGCACCGTCGCCGGTCGGATCGTCGGGGTTGCCCCGCGGCGGGAATGCCTGCGAGAGCACGCAGGCCGCGACCGTGAGCCCCGCGGCCCGCGCTGCGAGGACGGTGGCGAGCGTCCGTCCGATCGCGCCGAGCCGAGCGGCATCGACGACGACCAACGGGTAGCCGAATGCGCGGGCCAGATCCGCGCCGAGCGTCGTCGCAGCCAGCGGCGAGAAGAGCCCGCCGGCTCCCTCGACCACCACGATCTCGTGATCCCGCCAGGCTAGAAGCCCTGTGCGGAGGAGGGACTCATCAACCGACCGCCCCGCCGTACGAGCGGCCCGCGGCGGCGACAGCGCCGCTGGAAAGCACTGGGGGCAGACATCCCTGATCGCCCCGACCCGGCCGGTTGCCTCCCAGAGTCGCTCGGGGTCGCCGCCCGACTCGCCGACCGCCGCGATCCCGCTGGCCACCGGCTTGTAGGCCGCTGGCCGGCGGCTGGCGGCGACGAGCTGTCGCAGGACCGCGACCGCGACCGCCGTCTTGCCGACATCCGTGTCGGTGCCGACCACGAACAGGCCGCGGCGAGGCACGTCGGTCAGGAGCGGCACGGGGGCGGTCTCCACAGGGGGCAGGCCGGGCCGCGGCGCGGCCGACACGGCCGATCCTCGTCATCCCGACTATGCTGGAGATCGATTCTCAGGTTCAGTCAACCCGTCCGCAACGGCTCCCGACCCGATCCGACACCAGATGCCCGGCTCCTCGACCAGCCTCGACACCGTCGCCGCGGGCCACACGACCCGCGTGATCGACATCGGGGGTGATGATGCGGTGACGCTCCGGCTCTTGGAAATGGGACTCACGCCGGGAGTCGCCGTCACGGTGCTCGGCCGGGCCCCCTTTGGTGATCCCCTCGAACTCGAGCTCCGCGGCTACCGGCTCTCGATCCGCCTGGCGGAGGCGGCCCGGGTGACCGTCGAGCGAGCCTGACCTACGGCCCGCGCTGCGGCCGCCCCCCTTCCCCGGCATCCCGAGCGACTCCCACCCATGCCTGAGAGCGATCCCGCACCGGCGCGGCTCACCGTAGCCCTGCTCGGCAATCCGAACACGGGCAAGAGCACGCTCTTCTCGGCGCTCGCCGGCATTCCCACCCGCGTGGGCAACTATCCCGGCGTCACCGTCGAGGAGAAGCTCGGCCGGTTCAGGCACAACGGCTGCGAGATCGAGCTGGTCGATCTGCCGGGCACCTACAGCCTCACGCCCCAGGGCCCCGATGAGCAGGTGGCCGTCGACGTCCTTCACGGCCGGCAGGCCGGCGTGCCGCGGCCCGACGCGGTCGTGATGGTCGCCGACGCCACGAACCTCGAACGCAACATGTTCCTCACGACGCAGGCCATGGAACTCGGCCTGCCGATGGTGGTGGCCCTGACGCTCACCGACATCGGCCGCCGCCAGGGCCGCTCGATCGACTCAGCCAAACTCTCCAGCCGGCTCGGCTGCCCGGTGATCCTCGTCGCCACGCCGCAGGGCGAGGGGCTCGCCGCGCTCAAGGACGCGATCCTCGCGACCCCCGCCGCAGGACCGCCCCGACGCTTTCCGCTCGCTCCGGATCCCGCCCACACCCACCGTCCGTCCGCTGCTCGCGAGGCGATCGCGCGCTACGGCGCGATCGAACGGCTGCTCGCGGGAATCGTGACGCAATCCCCGCCGGCCGGGCGGCTGCCCGAGGATCGCATCGACCGGCTGCTCACCCACCGGCTCTGGGGCACGCTGGCGTTCGCGGCGGTGATGCTCGCGCTCTTCAGCTCGATCTTCTGGCTCGCCGCGCCGCTGATGGACCTGATTTCGGCCGGCATGGACAACCTCTCGGCCTGGGTCGCCGAGCGGCTGCCGGAAGGGGCGATCCGCGAACTCCTGGTCGACGGGGTGTTGGCTGGGGTCGGCGGGGTGGTCGTGTTCGTGCCCCAGATCGCGCTTTTGTTTCTCTTCATTGCGGCGCTCGAGGGCTGCGGCTACCTCGCCCGGGCGGCGTATCTGATGGACCGGCTGCTCGTGGGTGTCGGCCTGTCGGGCAAGTCCTTCATCCCGCTGCTCTCGAGCTTCGCCTGCGCGATTCCCGGGATCATGGCGGCCCGCACGATCGAGAACCGCCGTGACCGGCTGCTCACGATCCTCGTGGCGCCCCTGATGAGCTGCTCGGCGCGGCTGCCGGTCTACCTCCTGCTGACCGGGGCCTTCGTGCCCGACATCGCCGTGGGCATTCCGTGGCTGCGGCTGCCGGCGGTGGTGCTGGCGGCGATGTATGCCCTGGGCATCGCGGTGGCGGCGGCCGTGGCCTGGGTGCTTTCCCGCACACTCTTTCGCGGGCCGCCCCAGCCCTTCGTGATGGAACTGCCCGGCTGGCGGTGGCCGCGGCCGGCCGTGGTGCTCGAGCGGGCCCGTGAGGCAGTCTGGTCGTTCCTGCAGAACGCCGGCACGTTGATCCTCGCGGTCAGCGTCGTGGTCTGGGCCCTGTCGAACTATCCGCGAAACGACGCCGCGATCGCCGCCGATGCCGCGGCGGCCGTCGCCGCCGGCGAGCCCGAGGCCGATGTCGAGGCCGCCCGGCGGGCCGCGATTCAGCGGGGTAGCTTCCTCGGCCGGGCCGGCCGGTTCGTAGAGCCAGTCGTCCGTCCGCTCGGCTGGGATTGGCGGCTCGGCTGTGCGGCGATCGCGAGCTTCCCGGCGCGCGAGGTGGTGCTCGGCACGCTGGCGGTGCTGTACAAACTGCCGCCCGAGGAGGCGGAGGGCACGGCCCTCGAGCGGCGGCTCAAGGCAGCCCGCTGGGACGGCACCGACAGGCCGGTGTTCACGCTGCCGGTGGCCCTCTCGATCATGGTCTTCTTTGCGCTGTGTGCACAGTGTGCCAGCACGCTCGTCGTGATCGGCCGCGAGACGCGCAGCGGAGTCTGGCCGGTGGTCACGTTCACCTACATGACGGTGCTGGCGTGGCTGGCCGCCTTCGCGACCTACCATTTCGCAACCCGGATGGGCTGGTAGCGATGCAGGACGCCATCGCCGTCGCCGTCGCCATCGCCGCGGCCGCGTGGCTCGCCTGGTCGCTCGGCCGACGGCTCGTCGCCCCGCCCTGCCGCCCACCCGACGCCCCCTCGGGCAGCGACGGCTTCGTGCCACTCGACGCGCTCGGCGACTCGGCCACGAAGATGCGCGGCAAGATTCGCTAAATGGGCCGGGGTTTTCCCTGCCCCCTCCCCCCACCTTCCCTCCCCACCCCCTCCCCCCCCCCCCCC
>JBJTPO010000600.1:0-1060 GCA_046075145.1 Planctomycetota bacterium | reverse complement strand
TGTGGCCGAGGGTCTCGCCCCGCTTGCGGGAGGCGTCGATCGCGATCTCGAGCCGCTCGTACACGGCCCGCTGGCCGACCATGTCAGCCATCCGCTGGGGTCGCAGGGCGCGATCCTCCGGCAGGGGCTCGGCGGGCCCTTGGATCGACGGCTGGCGGAAGGATTCCATGGCCTGAGCCTACCCGGGATCACCGCGGCTTGTGCATCTGCCGGTAGATGGCCTCGAGCGATTCCTGAACGTCCTTGGGCTTCTTCTTCTCGCCTCGGAGCGTGTCGACGAGCCGGCGGGCCTCGGTGTCGGAATGGCCGAGCGACCGCAAGACGTCGAAGGTCTCGGAGAGCACGTCGGCCGCACCACCTGCCTCGCCCGGGGCCTCGCGGGCCACGAGCAGGGCGAACTTCGGCATCCGGCGGCGGAGCTTGGCGACCATTCGCTCGGCCGTGGCTGGCCCGATGCCCGGCAGCCCGGCCAGGCTCTTGGTGTCCTGCTCCTCGATGGCCGCGGCGATCTCGCCGACGGGCCGCACAATCGCGCGCAGCGCCTTGCGGACGCCCACGCCATCGACCTCGCAGATCAGCTCGAAGAACTCCCGCTCGACCTCCGAGAGAAAGCCCACGAGCCGGGGCACGAGATTGCCCCGGGTCGGGTTGCCCTCCAGGTATTCGAGGGTGTGGAGCACGACCGGCTGGCCGAGCCTTCCCTGCAGGCCGCGACGGACGAGTTCGGTGACGAGCACCTCGTGGACCACCGGCCCAACGGCCACCTCGACCGCCGTCGGCTCGACCCGTTCGAGCGTGCCTGAAACCCGCGTGATCATGCCCGGCTGCTCCGGATCCGCACCGTTCCGGTGCCGAAAAACAAAGGCCGCAGCCGGAGGTGCCAGTCGGCGAGCGCCACGGCCAGGGCGTCGGCGGCGTCGGCCGGCTCAGGTCGGGACGCCAGGGCGAGTTCCCGCTGCACGGCCGCCTGGATCTGCTCCTTGCCGGCGTGGCCGGAGCCGACAAGCGTGCCCTTCACGCGGGAGGGAAGGTAGTGGTGGACGGCGAGCCCCGCCTCGGC
>JBJTPO010000599.1:0-1554 GCA_046075145.1 Planctomycetota bacterium | reverse complement strand
CTTGTTGATGCGAAAGAGAAACTGCGTCTTGTTGGTGTAGTTGATGGCATTCGACGGCCACTTGGCCTGGCCGGCCTCGTCATAGGCGTAGGCCGAGGCAAAGACCTTCCGGAACCGCGGATAGATGCTGCAGCCCTCGATGAACTCGAGGATGCCCGAGGAGATCACGTAGTGCTCGATGGCGAGGCCCTGCCCGCGGCCGTAGGCATCGATCTCGCCGAACCACTCCTCCACGCCGGCGAAGAGCGGCACGCTCCGGCCGTGCTCCTGGAGCAGTTCCCGCGTCACGGCCACTCCTGCCGCCTTCGCGACCGCGAGCAGGCGATGCATGTAGGCGAGGATCGCGCAGCCGTCGGTGGCCTGGGCCTCTTCCTTGACGGCCTGCCAGAAGGCGTCGGGCTCGGCGATGCCGAGGGCGGGCAGGAACGTGTGTTCGGGAAGGTTCCGCGGCGCGAGGGTGCCGTCGAAGTCGTAAACGAGGGCTGTGCGGAGGGGGGCGGTCATGCTTTGTCATCCTCGCAGTCACCGTCGTTCAGAGCAACACTTTCACGCGGCTCGACTTTCCAGGCGCCCCGGCTCGTGGCGGCCGGCATTCAAGGCGCCCGCCGGCGGCAGCATAGGCTCGCACGAGTTGGTCGAGCGAGACGTCGGGGGCGCCGACCTCGATCTTGGCGACCCGCGGCTGCGTGGTGCCGATCCGCTCGCCGAGCTGTTTCTGAGAGAGGCCGCTCGCCCGGCGTTGGCGTCGAATGGCGAGAGCCAGGGTGAGCCGCAACTCGACGAGCTGCCGCTCTTCAGCGGTGAGCCCGAGAAAATCGGCCGCTTCGCCCACCCGCCAGCCGGCGGTGGTGAGTGCCTTTCGCTTCTTGCTCGTCATGGTCATGGGGTCACCTTTCTGCGCCTTTGCGGCACGCTTCGTCGTAGGCCCTGAGCCTTTTCCTGCATTGGCGGACGATCTCATCGGGCAACCGCTGTGTTTTCTTGGGGAACACGTCCACGACGATCACCGCGTCGTCATCGAGGCGGTAAACGATCCGCCAGTTGTGCTCTGCGTCTCGGAATCGTAACTCCGCACACCTCGGCCCGATCGACGGCAACGGACGGGAGTGCGGCATGGAAAGCCGTTCTCCCTCCTGGAGCAGGCTCAGTAGGAGCCCCGCGTCCATCCGGCCGCTGGCGGTGAACGGCGGCGTCTTCACACTGCCGTGCAGCCAAAAGACCGGCCTGCGATGCGCACGATCAGACGCTGGAAGCATATATCGGATACAATATGAAGGCAACTGGTGGCATTTTGCAGGCTCGGTGTCAAAAAGTGTACAGATGTTCCGTCATCCGTCAACTCGACCGACGGGGTTCAGAGGCGTCGGGCCATGGTTGTCCCGCGGGGTCGTAGACTGCCGGCCATGACGTCGGCCTGCTTGTCGGGGGCTGCCCGGGGGCGAGCGAGATCGATCTGCTTGCGTCGTTCGTGCAGACCTCGGGGCTCAACCTCGTCGGGAAAAGTCTCTTCCGTGCCCTCGCCGCGGGCGCGAAGGTGCGGCTCCTCGTGGGCGA
>JBJTPO010000598.1:0-4788 GCA_046075145.1 Planctomycetota bacterium | reverse complement strand
CGAGCACCTCCCCGTCGCGGACGGCCACCTTGTCGGCTTCCGCCGAGCGCTCGAGGAGTTTGGCTGCCGGCTCGGGGGGCCCGGCCACCCGGATCCGGATCACCGGCCGGCCGCGGACCTCCGCGAGGAGCCCCTGCACGTCCCGGCAGGCGAGGAGCCGGCCGTACTCGATGATCCCCACGCGATTGCAGATGTCGGCCAGCTCCGGAAGGATGTGGCTCGACACGAGGATCGTCTTGCCCATCCCCTGGAGTCGCTTCAGCAGGCCGCGCATCTCGATCCGCGCCCGCGGGTCGAGGCCGCTGGCCGGCTCGTCGAGCAGCAGCACCTGCGGGTCGTGGAGCAGCACGCGGGCCAGCCCCAGTCGCTGCGTCATGCCACGCGACAGGCTGGTGACGAGTTCGTCGCGCTTCGCCACCAGGTCGACGAGTTCGAGCGCCCACTCCGCCACCCGGATCCGCACCACGGGCCGACCCCGCACCTTCGCCAGGAGTTCCTGCACGCCGCCGCAGGCGAGCAGCCGGCCGTATTCGATGATCCCCACGCGATTGCAGATGTCGGCCAGCTCTGGAAGGATGTGGCTTGAGACGAGGATCGTCTTGCCCATCGCCTGGAGTCGCTTGAGCAGGTTTCGCATCTCGATCCGGGCCCGCGGATCGAGGCCGCTGGCCGGCTCGTCGAGCAGCAGCACCTCGGGGTCGTGCAGGAGCACGCGGGCCAGGCCGAGCCGCTGGGTCATGCCGCGGGAGAGGCTGGTGACGAGTTCGTCCCGCTTGCTGCCCAGATCGACGAGCTCGAGCGAGCGCTCGGCCACCCGGCGCCGCTCGGGCCCAGTGATCCGGTAGGCCGCGGCGAAGAACTCGAGGTATTCACCCACCCGCATGTCGTCGTAGACGCCGAACACGTCGGGCATGTAGCCGATTGCACGGCGGATCTCGCGGGGGTGGGTATGCACCGAATACCCGCACACGTAGGCCTCGCCCCAGGTCGGGGCCAGGAGCGTGGCCAGGATCCGGATCGTGGTCGTCTTGCCGGCGCCGTTGGGGCCGATGAACCCGAACAGATCGCCCCGCTCGAGCTTGAGGTCGAGGCTGTCCAGGGCGACGAAGTCGCCGTATTTCTTGGTCAGGTCGACCGTTTCGATCATGGCGTCTCCTCGGTCGGTGGCGGGGTGGTGGCCGCGTCGTGTGCCTCGGGCAACGGGATCACGATCCGCACGAGCGTCCGCGAGTCGGCGGCTTCCGGTGCCCGCGCGATCGCCGCCTCGCCTGAGCCGTGCTGCCGGACCTCCCAGGCGCTGCCGCGGACGCCCGCCGGGGCACGGCCCACGATGATCGCGCGATCGACCGCCAGCAACGGCGACAGGTCGAGCCGCCGCAGCCGGCCGGCGTCCAGGCCGGTGTAGCCCACGCCCCCGGCGGCCGCATGGAGGCCGGCCACCTCGAGAATTCGGGCCACGTCGAGGCCCGCGGTGTCCCAGCGTTCGGCGCGGTCACGATCCCCGACGGCAACGCGGCGGGTGAGCGCGGCGGCGAGCGACCGCGGCCCGCGGCCGCTCTCGGTGTCGAAGGTCTCGCCCGGCTCGAAGTCGCCGATGTCATACAGCCAGCCGGCGTGCAGGAGCCGGCAGTCCTCCAGCGCGAAGGGCAGCCGGTGCACGAGCGTGCCCTGCACGAGGCCGCGGGCGTCGCGGACGAGCGTGCTCGAGGCGGTCGGTGCGGTGGTGGCGGCCGTCCACGCCGCTTCGAACAGCCGGCTCGACGCCGCCGCGATCGGCACGCCGACGAGCTCCGCCAGACTGTCGCCATACGTGTAGTCGTGCGCCGCCAACGACGGGTGGGCCGTGGCCGCATCGACGCCGCCGAAGCCCGTGCCCCCGTCGGCGAACCACGACACGGCCGCGTCGGCACCGGTCACCGGCAGGGCCGTCGAGGCGGCGACCGTGATGTCGAGCGCCGCGTTGCCGGGGCTGCTGACGGCCAGCCACGACGAGCCGCGAACGAGCCCGCCGGCCACGTCGATGTCGAGCAGATCGGCGTCCTGGCAGCGTGGCGGGGCGTGGTGCCCCCACAGCCCGCCCACAGCCCAGGTGGCGGCGGTGAAGCCGCCAGCAAGCGCCGTGAGTGTGAGCCACGAAACCCAGGGGCGGCCCGAGCGGCTCACGAGCCACCAATCGAGCGGATACAGCGCCAGCGCATAGAGCACGCCCAGCCCTGCGAGGATCTCGAAGGGGACGCCGCGGGCCGCGTTCGGAGCCGGGAAGGTGTCGAGCGCCACCCGGAGCTGGCCCGCCAGGTCGGGCACCCGCGGCCTGCCGACATCGGCCAGGGCGACGCTTTCGTGGGCTGCTGCCCGGCCGCCCAAGAGCGCGGCGAGGAGCCGGTCGCATCCGGGCCAGGCGGCCACCCACGCCGCGTCGATGTCGACGCCGAGCCAGGTGATCGTGCCGAGGCCGTGGGCGCGGCGGATGACCAGCGGCTGTTCCCGACGCGAACCCTCGAAGGCCTCGACCACGCCGCCGGCCGCCACCAGCTGGTCGAACCGGGGCACCTCCACTCCCTGCGGCGGGACTCGGCCTGCCAGGCCTCCTGCGCGGGCAAACGCTTCGAGGCTGCCGAACCGCCGCAGCGGAACGAGCCGCGGGACGCTGCCGGGCAGCCAGTCGGACGCCGGCGGGCCGCGGGCCGCGACCGCCACGGCCGACTCACCCGCGATGAACACGAGCTGGCCGCCGCCGCGAATCCAGCCGTCGAGCGCGACGAGCGTGTCGCGTGGCAGCGGAGCGAGATCGCGGCCACAGAGGATCGCCTCGTCGAAGGCGTCGAGGTCACGGGGCGTGAGTCGTGGAGGGATCGGGGCAGCCGCGAGCCGCACCGCGGTGGCCGAGGTCCGCTCGCCCGCCACGAGTCGCAGGGCCGCGGCCGCGGCCGGCAGGTCGCCATGCACGAGGACGAGCGGCGTGGTCGAAGCGACGGCGATGCCGGGCAGTGGAGCCGCGGCGTCGGCGAGCGCAGCGGCTGCCCCCGTTGCCGCGCCACCCCCCTGCCCCGAGTCGCGCTGCTCGATGGTCAGGCCGGCCGTGGGTCGGCCGGGGCGGATGCAGGCCCGCGCGACGCCCGCGCCCGCGGCCGCGAGCGGCGGCGAGCCCACGGGTTGGCCGTCGGCGTCGGGCACCCACGCCCGTAGCGACTCCGAACTGCCGTCGGCGACGGGAATCGCCAGCGGCGTCCACGAGCCCGTGCGATGAACGCCACCGATGCCGACCACGACCGCGTCGTCGCTCCGAACGGTCGCGGCCAGCGCGATCGCGATGCAGACGGCCCCCACGAGCCCGCGCGCCGGCGCTCGCTCGACGGCGCGGATCATGGCTTCTCCGCGTCGGGGCAGGTGCAGGCGAGTTGGCCGCAGCCGGGGCAGCCGCCGCCATACTTGCGGGCGATCGCGGCCTCGAGATCCACCTCGACAACGTTGGCGATCGTGGCCAGCCAGGCGAAGACATCGGCGAACTCGAGGGCCTGCTCCTCGTGGGTGCCGCTGCGGAGTGCCGTGGCCAGCTCGCCGATCTCCTCCGTGAGCCACATGAAGGTGCCCTCGACGCCGCGGGCGGCATCCTTGTCGTGGTACATCCGGCGGATCACCGCCTGAAACTCGCGGATGGTCATGGGGAGAGCCTGCGATCCTTGGTTGCCGGCCGCGGCGAGGCTGGCGTCAGGCAGGTGAGTGTACAAAACCGTCCCTCTGCGGCCCCGGCCCGCGTCCCGGGTGCCGCCGGCCGCGTGCGGCTTGTACGATACGGGTTTCCACGCGGTCGGAGAGCCGGCCGCGAAACGCCCCCTCCCCTTCCCGCACCGCTCCCATGGCCGACCCCCGCCCGATCCGGATCTTCGACACCACGCTTCGTGACGGCGAGCAGTCGCCCGGCGCGAGCATGAACCGCACCGAGAAACTGGAGGTCGCGCAGGCGCTGGAGAAACTCGGCGTGGACGTGATCGAAGCCGGTTTTCCCATCGCCTCGCCGGGCGACTTCGAGAGCGTGCGCGACATCGCCGCGGCGATCACCGAGGCCACCGTCTGCGGGCTGGCCCGCTGCAACGACGGCGACATCGACCGGGCGGGCGAGGCCCTCCGCCCCGCCCGTCGCGGCCGGATCCACGTCTTCCTGGCCACGAGCGCGATCCATCGCGAGTTCAAGCTGCGAATGACGGAGGAGGAGATCGTGGCCCGGGCGGTAGCCGGTGTGACCCGGGCCAGGAACCTGTGTGACGACGTGGAGTTTTCCCCCGAGGATGCCGCCCGTACCGAGCCTGACTTCCTCTGCCGCGGGGTCGAGGCGGCGATCGCAGCCGGCGCCACCACGGTGAACATCCCCGACACCGTCGGCTACGCCACGCCCTCGCAGATGCATCGGGTGATCCGCACGCTCGTGGAGCGGGTGCCGAACATTCACAAGGCGGTGATCAGCACCCACTGCCACGACGACCTCGGCCTGGCGGTGGCCAACAGCCTGGCCGCGGTCGAGGCCGGGGCCGGTCAGATCGAGTGCACGATCAACGGGATCGGTGAGCGTGCCGGGAACTGCGCGCTGGAAGAGGTGGTGATGGCCCTGCGGACGCGGCGCGACTACTACGGCCGCGACACCGGCATCGTCACGCAGCGGCTCGTGCCGACCAGCCGGCTGGTGGCGAACATCACCGGCATCCAGGTGCCCCGCAACAAGGCGATCGTCGGACGCAACGCCTTCGCACACGAGGCGGGAATCCATCAGGACGGCATGCTCAAGGAGCGCCG
>JBJTPO010000597.1:0-9282 GCA_046075145.1 Planctomycetota bacterium | reverse complement strand
CGAGCCGGCGATCGAGTTTCAGAACATGCTGCGGGCGGCGGACGGCCTGCGGGAGGGGGAGATCGACCGCGATCGCCTCGCCGCCTGGGAACTGGGCCGCACCGGCTATCCGCTCGTCGACGCCTGTATGCGGAGCCTCGTGGCCACCGGATGGCTGACCTTCCGGATGCGGGCCCTGCTGGTTTCGTTCGCGGCCTACTCGCTCTGGCTTCACTGGCGGCCCGTCGGGCTGCACCTCGCCCGGCACTTCCTCGACTTCGAGCCGGGCATCCACTGGTCGCAGCTGCAGATGCAAAGTGGCACGACGGGCATCAACACGCTGCGGATCTACAACCCCACGAAGCAGGCGATCGACCAGGATCCGCACGGGATTTTCATCCGCCGCTGGCTGCCGGAACTCGTCGGTGTGCCGAATGCCTACCTCCACGAGCCCTGGACGATGCCGGCGGGCGTGCAGCAGGCGACCGGTTGCCGAATCGGGAGCGACTATCCCGCGCCGATCGTCGATCACGCCGCCGCCGTGCGGGAGGCGAAGCGGAGGCTCGCGGAAGTGCGCGGCACCACCGCCGCTCGAGGGCAGGCCCGCGAGGTGGCGCGTCGGCACGGTAGCCGTAAGGACCGCCGCGGGGCGATGCAGCAGGATCCGGTGCGGCGGCGACTCGAACGGGATCGGGGCAAAGGGCCGCCGACAACCAGCCGCTCCGCCCCCGACCCGCAGCGCCGGCTGCCCTTCGCCGACGACGCTTCGAGCGCTGACTGAGGGATCGGCGTCCGAGGCTAAGCCTCACCCTCAGTGCGAGGGCATCGCGATCCAGAGCGGCACTGTCGCCTTCTCGCCCCAGCCATTCGCGCGGCGGACGTCGTCCGCGGTGCGGCGCGGATCGCGGAGGTAGATGTAGTAGGCATCGGCCCGCTCGAACAGTTCGCCGCTGCCATCGGGCCGGTCGCCGACCACCATCGCCGCCCCGATCCGCACGTGGAGGTAGCCCCCGAGCAGCTCGTCATACCGCCCTTCGGGGACCTCGAACCGCACCGGCAGGATCGTCTTTTCGGCTCCGATGGTCCGGATGCGATTGGCTCCCTCGTCGCGATCGGCGGGAACGCTTTCCCACCGCCCATCACGTTGCACCGCGATCTCGAGCGCCGGCCCGAGCACGTGGAGTGGCCGCTGCGGGCGGTAGTTCTGCAGCGAGACCGTGACGGTGGCGAGCCGGCCCTCGTCCACGAGGACATCGTCCACGTCGGCCCGCAGATCCTCGAGCGCCATCTCCTCCGCGAGCCGCCGTTGCGTTCGGGCCGTCTCGTCGACCGCCTCCTGCCTGCTGGCGACGACGGCGTCGAGGAGGGCGACGGCTGCAGCGGAGACCGCGATTCCCGCGAGGAACGGCAGCCACGAGCGGGCGAGGCTCGCCACGCTCGTCGCCGGGCGGGCCGGCACGAGGTCGGCCGGCGGCGGCTCAAACACGCCAGCGCGAGCCTGCGCCACGGCGGCCGGGATCGCCACCGGAAGCGTGACCGGCCGCGCACCATCGTCAACGTGCTCGGTGCATGTGCCCCGGTCCATCCACAGCCGGCGGTCGGCGATCGCAGCCAGGGCCGGATCATGCGTCACCACCACGATCGCGGTCCCGCGGGAATCGCGGAGCCGCGTCAGGATGGAGGTGACCTCATGGGCAGCCAGGGCGTCGAGGTCGCCGGTGGGCTCATCGGCGAGGATCACCGCCGGCTCGGCCGCGAGGGCCCGCGCGAGTGCCACCCGCCGCTGCTGGCCGCCCGACAGCTCGGCCGGATAGGCATCCCAGCGGTCGCCGAGGCCGACGAGCTGCAGCAGTTCCTCGGCCCGCTCCGCCGCGGCCGCCCGACTCCGGCCCGCGAGCACGGCGGGAAGGAGCACGTTGTCGAGGGCCCGCAGCCCCGGCAGAAGGCCCCCGTCCTGAAGGAGCAGGCCGATGTCGCGGGCCCGCACGGCGTCGACCTCCCGGGCCGGCCGCGCGTGCCACGGTCGGCCCGCAAACACCACCTCACCCGACGTCGGTGCACACAGTCCGCCGAGCAGGGCCAGGAGCGTGGACTTCCCGGACCCCGACCGACCGAGGATCGCGACGCACTCGCCCGGCGCGATCGCGAGGCTCACGGCGGCGACGGCCGTGATCGGACCCCGGGGCGTGCGGTAGGCGAGGCTCACGTGCCTGGCCTCGATCAGCGGCGGAGCACTCATGGGGAGTCGCCCCGCAACAGGAACCACGGCTGCCGACCGGCCGCCCACCAGGCCGCCAGCGCCGCCGCGGCGATCGCCGTCGTCGCAACGGTCGCCCCGCTCGCCAGCGCATCAAGCACCAGTTCACCCGGCGACGGCAGCGTGAGCTCGATCGCTCGCTGCTCGAGCGTGAACCCGATCGTCCGCAGGAATCCCGCGATCACCGCGACCGCGAGCACGATGCCCACGAGCACGCCCGCGAGACTTGCGAGCGCTGCCTCCAGGGCCACCGTCGCCACGACGCCGCCACGGGGCACTCCCAGGGCCAGCAACGTTCCCAGTTCCCGGCGGCGCTCGGCGAGCATCCCGGCGTAGGCCACCCCCACGAGCACCGCCGGGGCCACGAGCGACAGGAGCAGGATCCCGAGCGAGGTGTCGGCGAGTACCTTGACGGCCTGGCGGACCTCGATCTGGCTCCCGCCGCCGGCCACGAGCCTGACCTCCGGCACCGAGGCAGCCGCAAACCGCAGTTCCTCCGGGCCACGGCCCGCCACGAGTCGCACCAGCGCCCCGCTCGGCTCCCCCAGCGGGTCCGGCGGAAACGGTCGGCCGTCGGCCGTGACGACCTTCGCGGCAGCGAGCCGGCGGGCGGTGTCGGGACCGATGAACCACGACCGCTCGAACGGCCCGACGCCCGTCAGCCCCAGCCGCCCCTGCACGACGAGTTCGACACCCTGAACGACGATCCGCTCGCCGACCGCCTCCGGGCGGCGGCCGCCCACGAGCACGTCGCCCGCCGTGAACGGCCGCTCGAGCCGCTCGGCCACCCATGGCAGCACGGTCAGGTCGGCGACGGGATCGAACACGACCACATCGATCGGCAGGTGCCCCGCGGCGTCGGCGAGGCTCAGCGTCCGCTGGGGTGCAACCGCCTGCACCACCGGCGTGGTGGCGAGCCGCTCGAGGGCTCCGGGCGGCAGGATCGACGCGGATGGCTCCACCGTCAGGAGGACGGGGGTGAGATGCGCCGTCACCCCGGCAGGCAGGATGGCGGCATCCGCACCGAGCCGGGCGAGGCTGCGATCGAGCGACCGACCAAGCGCCGCGTGGAACACGAGCGCGCCGAAGGCCGCCGCGCCCGCCAGCGCGATGCCCGCCGCCAGGAAGCCGAGCCGCCACGGGCGGCGGGTGACGTCGATCACCGCCATCCCGGCGAGCACCGACAGGTAGGAGCCGCCTCCGCGTCCGGTCATACCGTGCAGCTGCGGCTGTACTTCAGCTCCTCGACCTTCGACGGCACGATCACGCAGTCGTGGTGGCCGCCAAAGTTGGGCATGTAGCCGATCTGGTCGAGCGTGTCCTGCCGAAACACGAAGGCCCCCGCCTCCATCCGCTGGAAGCCCGAGAAGATCACGATCGCATACTTGCCGTCGTAGGTCGTGCAGGTGGTCTGGGCATCCACGCCGATCTGGCGAAACTTCTTGATGATCCTCCACGTCTTCGTGTCGACCACCACCACGTCCGACCGCATCGGCTTGGGCCGGAGCACCGTGAAGAAGCACTTCGTGCCGTCGATCGAGTAGTTCAGATGGAACGGCGAGGGGAACTCGCCTTGCCACTCGGGATCCTTGACGAAGGTCACCCGCTTCCACTTCCGCGGATCCGCGTTCGCGGTGTCGAACACGGCCAAGTTGTTGGCGCGGAGGTTGTTCATCATGCAGAGGAACCCGCCGGCGGGATGGAAGCCTGACTCATGGATCGGATTGCCCACGGCGGGCAGATCCACGACCCAGGTGTCGGGGGAGCTCGAGATCTTCCGCAGCGGGAAGTTGTCCTGGAGCCCCTCGTTCGCCTGGATGAAGCAGACGGGCTCCCAGTTCGTGCGGTCCAGGATGAACCCGCCGCCGCACATGCGCAGCCCCATCAGTGAGAACCGGTGACCCGGATCGTGGAGGCAGAAGTCGAGGCCCGTGAGTCCGCGGACATCGTCGCCGGGGACCTGGCCCCGCTCCACCCGCAACTCCGCCATCGGGGCCATCTCGAAGTTGATCTTGTTGCCGGTGGTGCCTTCAAGGTCGTAGCGACCGAGGTCGAGGCTCGGTGCGAGCCGCGTGAGCACGATCCGGCCGCCCTTGAGCCACGTGTCGCCGAGGTCGGCGGCCTTCGGCTGCCAATCGGCCCTGAAGGCCGCGAGCACCGAGGTCTTCTCGCGGCCGCGGGCCCGGGAGAAGAAGGCCACGACGTCCTTCTGGCCGTCGCCGCAGGCGAAGCCGGTGCCGTCCGGAAAGGGGACGGTGTGCACGCCGAGGCCGATCCCGGTCGTCTCGGCGACGTCCTCGAGGAGTTCCATCTGCCCCGTCTTACCGTCGTAACCGACGCGGTAGATGTGATTGCCCTGCCCCGCCCTGCCGAGCATGCCGTTCTCCCGGATCCGCGTCGGGAGGCCGTACATGAGCACGTTGTCGCCCCCCTGGGTGGAGTTGACGAACTCGAAGCACTTGTACGGATCGCCGGAGTCGGCGGGAAACGCCGCGAGGTGATGGGAGATCGGACAGCTGTCGCCGTAGTTCCAGTAGGAGATCCAGGCCAGCGTCTTCTGCGCCGCGAGGTCCACGGCGTGGGTGCCACCGCCGAGTTTTTGGGGCGTGAGCAGGATGTAACGGCCGAGTTGCTCGCGGAGCCCTCCGGCGCGGGCGTCTTCCGCCACCGACCCCTCCTGCAACGCCGCGTTGGCCGGCCGGCCGGCCAGGAATCGGGCGGCGCCGAAGCCGCCGGCGCCGGCCAGCCCTGCGGCGCCGAACCGAAACAGGTTGCGGCGGGCGAACTTGGCGGCGAAGACGTCGTTCATGGAGATGCTCCTGGAAGCGGGGTGAGGGAAGCGGAGTGAAGCGGACAGCCCGCGGTGGCGGCACCGGGCTGCAGCGTGAGCGATTCGGGAGACAGGAGTTGCGGGTCGCCGAGCCGGCCGGCGACGTCGCGACATCCCTGCCGCGAGAGGCCGGCCCAGACCGCCTCGACGGTGCCGTCGGGCCGTACGAGCGCCATGCAGCCCGCCTTCGTCACGCCCCAGGCCGCCGCCAGACTGCCGTCGGCTTGGACCAGTCGGGGCGTCGTCAAGCCGGTGGCCTCGAGAAACGGACCGGCGTCACCCTCGGCCGCCTCGATCACCGCCAGGCACGAGGCCCGGGCGGCGAACTCCGGCTCGAGCGCCGTGAACATCCGGGCGAAATCCTCGCTACAGCCGCAACCCGCCTTGAGAAACAGCACCACCGCGGGCCGCCCGTCGGGCAGCATGACCTCCAGAAGCGATGCGGGCACGCGACGCGGACCGGCGGCGTTGAGCGCCACCACGTCAGCGGGCGGTGCCGCATGGCGGCTGGGCCGTACGGCAGCCGCGGGCTCGAGCGGTCGGGAGGCGATCGGAGCACGCAGGGCGACGAGCCCGGCGAGAAACACGGCGGTGGCGACGAGGATCCAGGACGATCGCATGGCGATCATCGTAGCGAAGACCGCAGCCCCGCGAGACCTCCCGCAGCCGCGACTGGGGCCGCAACCGACGGGCGTTGTGGCCGTCGAGTTTCTAGGCGGTGACCAGCCCGCGCCGAGCCGGGGCCAGCGATCCGAGCACGTCGAGGGCCACGCGGCGGCCGGACTCGTCGCCCTCCACGAGCACGCCGCCGCGGCCGCGGAGCGCGTCGAGCGTGGCCCGCCCCTCGATCAACTCCGTCAGGGCCGAGGCCGCGAGCCAGCAGGTGGGAACGTCGGCCGCGGGGAGGCCCACGTGCAGCGACGCCGGCTGCCCCTGCTCGATCGCGATCGTCCACTGCCCGCCTCCGGGGCCGGTCGCGGCCAGGCCGATCACTCGGTCGGTCCGCGGCGCGGTCCACTCGGCGTCACCGAAGAGCGACTCGAGCAGCGGACGCGCCGAGGCCAGCGGCTGCCGGCGGCCGGCCGGTGGCCAGCGGAACCGGTTGTCGATCGCGAAGCTACACAGCCGGCGGATCAGCGGCTCGTCCACCGGCGGGGCCGGCAGGTCGGGCACGGCGGACTGGGTGTTGGTGGTGTCGAAGACCGGGTCGTCCCGCCAGTAGGCGCGGTAGACGTCCATCTGGTCGAGGAACATCTGCCCGAGCGCCTCCGGGTCGGCGTGGGACGCAACCGTCTCCGCGACCCCCGCGGCGGCGTCCGCCGCCCGCTGCCGCCGCCGCTCGGCCACCAGTTCGAAGACCAGCTGCTCGAACACCCTGCACAGCGTGCCCACCGTCGTGGGCGTGGTGGAGGTGAGATGGTAGGTGCGGCCGTGCAGCGACTCGTCGTCGATGATCCGCGTCATCGCCGCCGACACCCAGTCGACCGGCACGAGGTTCTTGGCTTCGTGGCCGTCCATGCCCATCACGGCCAGGAGCGAGCCCCGCGGGAGCGTGGCGTCGACGAAGGCCTCGACGAAGGGCATCACGATCCGCAGCGGCCTGTAGAAACCGTGAAAGGTGTTCGTGAAGCCGTGCACGACGTCGCCGACGATGATGCTCGGACGGTGGATCGTCACCACGTCGAGGAACTCGGCGCTCGTCACCTCTCCCTCGGAGATGATCTTGCTTCGCTCGTAGTCGTTGCCCGAGGTCTGACCGACGTCGAGTTCGCGCTCGAGCACGGTTCCCGTCCGCAGGCCGGCAACGTAGGCGCTCGACACATGGTGCAGCCGGCGGATGCCGGCGTCGCGACAGAGGGCCAGCACGTTCCGCGTGCCCCCCACGTTGCTCGTGTAGGGCTCGCCGTCTGCCTCCCGTCGGCCGAACACGAGGCTGGCCGCCGAGTGAACCACCTCCCGGACATTGGCCGAAATCCAGGCCCGCTGGTCGGCCGATAGGCCCAGCCCCTCGGCCGCGAGATCCCCCTCCAGCACCACCGGGCAGGGCACGTGGGCGCCGGCGACCTCCTGCCAGTCGCGGAGCAGTTCGTCGACGCGGGTCGCCGCGTCACCCGATTTCGAGCCGCGCACGATCACCGCGACCCGATGCCCCTTGGCGGCGAGGTCGCGCACGAGCGACCTGCCCAAGAGGCCCGTGGCCCCGGTCAGGAGGATGTAGGAGTCGGTGGGGGCGGGGCGTGACATGCGTGTCCCTTCTGGCCGCGCGACCGTCGTGGCCGCGCCGGTTCGTCGAAGCCTATCAAACGTGGATCGCGGCACCACCGTCCACCACCAGCGTCTGGCCCTGCACCAAATCCGCGAGCGGACTGGCCAGAAACAGCACCGCGTCGCCACGTCGGCCGCCTCCAGCATCCGGTCGCCGGTCATGGTCTTGTACTTGCGTCCAGCGAACATCTCCGCCGCGCCGGGCAGCCGCCGCGTCGAGTCGGTCTCCACGAGGCCGGCCTCGACGACGTTGACGTTCACGCCGCGATCGCCAAGCTCGAGCGCCCAGTGGCGGGCGAGCGCGGTGAGCGCCGCCTTCGATCCGCCGATCAGCCCGTACATCGGCAGGGCCATATGCGTGCCGTGGCTCGAGAGCACGATCGCCTTGCCCCGCTCCTCGCCCTGCTCCAGCAGCGGCGCCGCCGCCTTGAGCAGGTACACGAGCGAGAGCACGTTCGTGTGCATGGCGGCGTCGAAGTGCCGCTGGGTGGTGGCCGCCAGCGGGCGGAAGCCGCCGGTGGCGGCGTTGTGCACCAGGATGTCGAGCCGGCCGAACTCCCGCTCCACGAACCCGATCATGTCCTCGACGTCCTCCTCCTGCCCGACGTCGGCCCGCACGCAGCCGGCCCGGCGGCCGAACGACGCGATCTCCGCGGCGACGGCGTCGGCCTCACGGCCGCTGGTCACGAAATTGACGACGCCATCGGCGCCGGCCTGGGCCAGCCGCAGGGCGCAGGCCCTGCCGATGCCCCGGCTCGAGCCGGTCACGAGAGCCACTTTGCCGGTCAGGTCGATCATGCGAGCACGGTCTCCAGGGATTGGATGATTGCGGCGCCGACGGTGGCCGGCGTTTGGTTGTCTTGTGGCGTCGCGGCGAGGTCCGTGGAGACGGCGACGGCGACGACGTGACGGCCGACCGTGAGCAGGCGGCCGGCGCCAACCGCCCGCGTGAAGCCCGACCGTGCGGTCCAGGTGAAGCCATGAGAACCGAGTGACTCGATCGCGACCGTCCGAGGCCGCAGTTCCTCGTCGAGGCCGGCAGCCTTGTAGGCGGCCTCCTTGGCGGCCCAGAGCCGGGCCCGCAGCAAGCCCTCGTCGGGCTCGAGCGCGAGTTCATCAGGCGTGAACCAGAAGTCGAGGCCGCGGCCAGCCTCGGCGGGATCCACGATGTCGACGCCGACGCCGACGCCGGTGGTGGAGCCCACGGCTGCCGCAACCAGTCCTTCGACGTGGGAGAGCGACACGGCCGCGCGGCCGGCACGGCCCGCCACGAGGAGCACCGGCCGGCCCGACGGCGCGAGCGAGGCGATCCTCAGGTCGCGGCGATCCTGTTGGAGAGCGGCCGCCGCCAGGTCCTCGGCCAGCGCCCGAGCCGCCGCTGACTCCGGGCCGTCGTGACGATCGACGGGGCCGATGGCCACGTCCACGTCGTGGCCGGCGACCGTCAGCCGACGGCGGCGCCACGCATGCCCCGGGTCTCGAGCGACGGCCACGATCATGCCGGGGGACTCCGCTCCGCGGCCATCACCGCGAGGTGGAGACCGTCGAGGGCCACCAGCGGCCGCCCGTCGGCTCCGGCGACCACGATGTCGTAGACCGTCTCGCGGATGTCCTGGGTGCGGAACAGCATCCGCGCGAAGCAGGCCTCGCCCGGCTTCGGCAGGCTCGCGATCCGCAGCCGCTCGAACCGCACCGGGATCTCGACGCGGCGGCCGCAGAGGATGTAGGAGAACACCGCACAGCCCACGATCACGCCGTCGAGCAGGGCCACGGGCACCGTCCAGCCGCGGCTGCCGCGGGGCGCCGCCACCCCGTCACCGCGGGGCGCGGTGAGCCGACCCCAGCCGCCGTTGCGGTCGAGGAACAGGCCGTCGAGCGTGCGGAATGAGGGGCCGTGCCGGAGCGGAGCCGACTCCTGATACACCATCGGGTTGAAGGGGAACGTCGGCTC
>JBJTPO010000596.1:0-1283 GCA_046075145.1 Planctomycetota bacterium | reverse complement strand
CCAGGCCATTGGCCGCCCGGGGGCGGATCACGTCGAGCGTCAGCGGCACGCCGTGGCGGCGGCCATACTCGATGCCCCTGGTCCACTCGCAGGGCGGATGAAAATAAACCCACCCGGCGACGATGCTGCCGGCGACCAGTGCGGCCGCGACGGCAACCACCAGCGCGAGCCTCCCTCGGCCCCGCGCGCCGGCCGATATCTCCACGGCGTGTCGCGGAGGCGATTTCATGCCAGGGAGACTACCGCGCCGTCGGCCCGGGCGGCGGCCGGCCCCATGGCCGGCGCGTTCCCGCTGGTAGCATCGGGGCATGGCCCAGTTCGACCCCGACCGCTACTCCCGCCAGACGAGGTTCGCCCCCCTCGGCGCCGCCGGGCAGGCGAAGCTCGCCGCCGCCCGCGTGGCGGTGCTGGGCTGCGGGGCGCTGGGAGCCGCGTCGGCGCTCGCGCTCGCGCGGGCCGGCATGGGCTTCCTCAGGCTCGTCGACCGCGAACTGCCAGAGCCGTCGAACCTTCCGCGGCAGGTGCTCTTTGACGAGGCCGACGTGGCCGCAGGGCTTCCCAAGGCGGTGGCCGCTGCGCGGCATCTCGCCCGGATCAACTCCGCCGTCACGCTCGAGCCCGTCGTGGCCGACCTCACGGCGGCCACTGCCGCCGCCCTGCTCGGCGGCGTGGACGTGATCGTGGACGGCACCGACAACCTCGAGGCCCGCTACCTCGCGAATGAAGTGGCCTGTCGCACGCACACGCCCTGGGTGCATGGAGGCGCGATCGGCGCCGAGGGCCGCGTGCTCACGGTGGTCCCCGGCAGGAGTGCCTGCCTGCGGTGCCTGATCCCCGAGCCTCCGCCGCCCGGGACGCTCCCCACCTGCGACACGGCCGGGATCATCGGCCCGGCGGCGCTGGTGGTCGGCGCCGTGCAGGCCGCCGAGGTCATCAAACTGGTCGTGGGCGGAGCCGAGGCGACGGCCGGCCGGATGCTGGCCTGCGATCTCTGGTCCTTCCAGTGGCGGGTGGTCGATCTCGCACCGCTGGCCGCGGCTGGCTGCCCGACCTGCCGCGCCGGCGACATGCCATGGCTCGAGGGACGGCTGGGCGGAGCGGCGACGCCTCTTTGTGGTCGCGATGCCGTGCAGGTGGCCGCAGGCGGCAGCCGGGTCGATCTGCCGGCCCTGGCCGCCCGGCTGGCCGGTGTGGCGAGCGTGACCGCGAACGAATGGCTGCTGCGGGCCGTGGTTGAGCCGGGCATCCGGCTCTCGGTGTTCGCCGACGGACGGGCGATCGTG
>JBJTPO010000595.1:0-6590 GCA_046075145.1 Planctomycetota bacterium | reverse complement strand
TCGGTCGATGCGGCCGATGCGGGTGATCGCCGTCACCGGCACGAGCGGAAAGACCACCACCACCTGGCTCACGGCCGCGGCGCTCGCCGAGGCCGGACAGCAGGTCGGCGTGCTCTCCGATCTGGGCTGCCTCGCCCCGGGCGACCCGCAGCCGGTCGCCTCCGCCTACGGCTCGCGACTCGGACTTGCGGCCTGGCTCGGGCGGCTGGCCGAGGCGGGTTGCTCCCACGCGGTCGTCGAGGTCTCGAACGCGATGCTGGCCGACGACCTGCTCGCCGACGTCGCGATCGACACGCTCGTGGTCACAAACCAGACAACCGGCAAGCGCGCGGCCCGCGGCCCGCGGCGGGCACGGCCCGAGTTGCTCGCCACGGCGGTGGCAGCGCTGCCTTCGGGCGGCGTGCTGGTGACGGGCTGCAGCGAGCCCGCCAGGCGGCGGCTCGCGCAGCGACTGCCCGCGGGCTGCCAGCTGGTGACCGCCGGCATCGCTGCCGACTGCGACGTGCGGGCGACGGCCGTCGAGGGGAGTCTCTTCGGGCGCACGGTACTGGTGTCGTCTGGCGGACAGGTGACGCCGCTTGCTCTCGGCACGCCCGTCGTGTCGTTCGTGCGCGACAGCCTGCTCGCAGCGGCCATCGGTGGCCGCTATGGCATCCCGCTCGAGGTGGCCGTGCGGGGGATCGAATCGACCGGCGGTGTTCCCGGCCGCGTCGAGCGGATCGACAAGGGCCAGGAGGCTGCGCTCTTCCTCGATTCCCCGACCAGCAGCCACGCGCTGGCGACCACGCTTGCGAGCCTGCGCCGGCTGACCCGCGGCCGGCTGGTGGTGATCGCCGAGGAGCCGCTCGTGAAGCGAATCGGTGGCGGTCGGTTTGGGCCGCTCGTGGCCCGGCATTGCGACGGCTGCATCATCGCCCCGGTGACGGTACTGGCCGACGACCCGGCCGATGCCGACGTGGCCGCCTACGCCCGGATCGACCGCCTGCTCGACTCGCTCGGCCCCGATGACTGCGGGCTCGTGCTGGGCGGCGTCGGCCGGGCCGGACTCCGTCCCCCGTCGCCCGCCGGCCGGTTCCCCCTGGCCATGCTCGTCGATGCCTGGCTGCGAATCTCGCAGGCACCCGCCCCGGCCGGACGACGGGCCGCCTGAGCAGCGCCGACATCCGGGCCCCGGCCCGCTCGCGGATGCGGCATGGACGCACACGGCCGCAGTGAGGCACAATCGTGGGTTCCTCGGCCCAGGGTTGGGCCCCCCGTTCGTTTGCAGCCCGCCCCCCCAGGCGGCAACCTGTCCCGATGACGAAGCACCACACCCACGCGGAAGAGAAATCCCCGCCCCTCGCCACGCCGTTCGACGATCTCGGCGTGGCCGTCTCGCCCTGCGAGCCGCTCGCCCACCACACCTGGCTGGGCGTCGGCGGACCGGCCGGCTACTTCTGCGAGCCGGTGGACGTCGAGGCCCTGGCCCGCGTGGTCGCCCGCTGCCGTGAGCGGTCGATCCCGCTGCGGGTGGTCGGCGGCGGGTCGAACGTGCTGGTGCCGGCCGGCGGCTATCCCGGGATGGTCGTTCGGCTCTCCGCGGCGCCATTCTGCGCGATCGATGTGCAGGGCACGATCATTCAGGCGGGGGCCGGAGCGAAGCTCGTCCACGTGGTTTCCGCCGCGGTCCAGGCCGGCCTGGCCGGCCTCGAGATGCTCGTCGATGTTCCCGGCACGATCGGCGGCGCGGTCGTCGGCAACGCGGGGGGCCATGGCGGCGACATCGGCGAACGGGTCCGCGACGTGACCGTGATGCTCGCCGACGGCAGCGTGGAGGTCCGCGACCGCCGCCGGTTGGCATTCGAGTCGCGCTGGAGCAACCTCGACGACTGCATCGTGATCGCCTGCCGCATGGAGCTCGACCCGGACGACGCCGGGCTGCTCACCAAGCGAATGCAGAAGCAGTGGATCCTCGGCCGCGGCGCCCAGCCGAGCGGCACGCGAACCGTGGCGATGATGTTCAAGGATCCGCTGGGCACGACGGCCGAGGCGCTGATCTCGCAGGCCGGAGGCCGCGAGCTTCGCAGCGGCGAGGCGACGATCTATCCGCCACATGCCAACTTCCTCGTAGCCGGGCCCCGGTGCACCAGCGACGATGTCCGCAGCCTCGTGGAGTTGGTGCGCGACCGCGTGCGGCAGCGGCTCGGCGTGGAACTCACGCCGCTGATCCAGGTCTGGTGATCCCGGCCGCGGGCCGCCCCAACTCATGACCGCGCTCCCGCCCCGTCGCCGTCCGGTCGCCGCCGAGCCGCCCCCCGCCCCGCCCCGGTCGGGCCTCGGGGCGTTCATGACCGACCACCAATCCGGGCTCGCCGCCCTCGCGGTCGCCGTGGCCGCCATGGCGGCCGGCTGGCTGCTCTGGCGACAGTATGGGGAGCGGGCCCGGGCCGACCGCGGCGCGATCCTCATGCCCGCCGACGTCGAACTCGTGGGCTGCGCCGACTGGGTCACCAGCGACCTCAAGGCGCAGGCCCTGCGCAACGCCAGCCTCGACGGCGGCCTGCCGCTCGATGATCCGGAGTTGGCGCGCCGCCTGGCCCGGGCCTTCGACATCCATCCGTGGGTCCGTGAGGTGGTGCGGGTCACGCTGCGGCATCCGGCCGGGGCGGTCGTCGAGATCCGCTGCCGCGAACCGGTGGCGATGGTGGCCGTGCCGGGGGGCCTCTTGGCCGTCGATGCGGAGGGGATCGTCCTGCCGCCGGACGACTTCAACGGCGAGTCGGCCGCCCTCTACCCGAAGCTCGCGGGCATCGCGAGCGGCCCGCGGGGTGCGGCCGGCTTCCCCTGGGGAGACCCGGCCGTCGAGGAGGGCGCGGCGGTCGCCGCCGTGATCGGTCCTGAATGGCGGTCGCTCGGGCTCATCGAACTGCGGCCCGTCGGTGAGGCCAAGTCGCGGTCCTGGGATCTCGTGGGCGCGGGCGACCTTGTGATTCACTTCGGCTCCGCCCCCGGCCACGAGGCTCCCGGCGAGCCGACCGCCGCCATGAAGGTGGCCCGTCTCCGCGGTCTGGCCGCCGAAGGGAAGCCCGGCGGCGAGGTCGATCTCAGCACCGCGCCCGATCGCGACGCCCCTGCCGCCGTCATTTCCGCGCCATAGAAGGCACTCGACGCAAGACGGGGGGATCACCGCCCACCACCCCACCGCGGTCTTGCCCAGCCCCGGGCATCACCCCGTGTCCACACCCTTGGCCCGCGTCATCCCCCTTGCTCGCGCAAGCGGGCTTCGATGCCGCTCAGCGAATCAGGCGGCGAATCGCCTGAAACTGCGGGTGTTCGGCGGTCCGGCACCACTCGAAGAGCACGGCCTCGGTGGTGGTCGGCATCACGCCGGCCGTCTCGAGCCGTCGCAGGGCGGTCTCATGGTCGAGCGTGTGCCGCGAGGCGACCGCATCGACGACGACGAACACGGCCACGCCTGACGCCAAGAGATCGAGCGCGGTCTGGGTCACGCAGACATGCGTCTCGAGGCCCGCGAGCACGACCGCAGTCGCGCCGCACGCGACCGCCGCGTCGAAGGCCCCGCACCCGGAACAGCTGAACGCCAGCTTGGAGGCCGCGGGCGGCAGGAGCGCCGCCAACTCGGCCGGCGTGGGGCCGAGCCCCTGCGGATACTGTTCCGTGAGCACGCTGCCGACGCCGAGCAGCCGGGCGGCCTCGGCCAGCCGCCGACAGCGTGCCACCACCCGCTCGGCGTCGGGCATGGCGGCGAGCAGCCGCTCCTGCACGTCGATGATCGCGAGCAGCGAGGTGGCCGGGTCAAGTCGCATGATGGGCATCATAGCGATTGGAACGTGGATCGTCTGACTGTCCCACCACTCGTGCCGGGCAACCCTGAGCCTGCCGACTTGAGGCAGCGGTCGCTCACTCAGCTGCCAGCCGACCCACGACGGCCACGGCCGCCGCGCCGCGGCCCGTGAATGTGAGCGTGCGGGCCGATGGCGACGTGATCTCGATCGCAATGTCGATCCGCTCGGCGGGCAGCGCCGTGGCGATCCGCTCGGGCCACTCGACGCACACCCAGGCGTCGCCGGCGATCGCGTCGCCCCAGCCGGTCTCGGCGAGTTCGCTTGGGCGGGCAAGGCGATACATGTCGGCATGAACGATCCGCGCGGGCCGCGTGGCCGCAGCCTGCCCAGGGGGCACGGCATGGACGTGGATCAGGCCGAACGTGGGGCTCGTGACCTCGGCCGGGTCGATGCCGACGGCCGCCGCCAGCGCCTTCACGAACGTCGTCTTGCCGGCCCCGAGGTCGCCCGACAGCGCCATCATGCAGCGGGCGCCCAGCATGTCCGCTAGCCGCTCCGCCAGCCGCCCCAGGGCCTCCTCATCCTCGACCGGGATCGTCGACGTGGCTGCGGCGATGGCGTCATTCGGCGAGGTCATGCTGGTAGCCCTGCGGCAGGAGCGGCCGGGGCACGCCGTCATCCGAGCGAGCGCGAAGTCCCATCCCCTCGACTACTTCCCCGATGATCGTGAACGGCGTCTCGAGCGGAGGCCGGCCCGACTGTGCCGCGAGCCGCCGGGCGTCCTCCGGCGGCATGGCCAGCACGAGCTCGAAATCCTCGCCGTCGCCCAACGCGTGCTCGAGCGGCGAGCGGCCGTCGCCCGACCGGGAGGCCATCGTCACCGCGTCGGTATGGATCGGCACCGCGGCAAGATCGAGCACCGCGGCCGTGCCGCTGGCCGTCATCATCCGGGCGACGTCAAGCGAAAGCCCGTCACTGACGTCGATCGCCGCGTGGACCGTGTAGCCGGCAGCGATCACCGCCGCCTCCCGGCAGCGAGGCGTGACGGCGAGATGCCGGCCGAGCAGGCTCCCTCCGAAGGCCCCGCTGGCGACCAGCAGGTCGCCAGCCCGGGCACCATCCCGTCGCCAGGCCGCGCCGGGAGCCACGCTGCCGATCAGGGTCGTGCTGATGACCAACGGACCGTCCCAGGAGTTGGTGTCGCCGCCGGCGAGCGCCACGTCGTGGGCGGCCGCCGCTGCCGCCAGGCCCGCCTGCAGGCCGCGGCCGATCGCGTCGCCCGCCCTCCGCGGCAACGCGACCGCCACCACCGCCGCCTCCGGTCGGCTCCCCATCGCCGCCAGGTCACTGAGACTCACGGCGAGCGCCTTGTGGCCCACGGCCTCCGGGGGGCAGTCGGGCCCCAGCACGAAGTCGACGCCCTCCATCAGCATGTCCACGGTGATGACGGTCCGCCGCAGGGCCGGCGGCCGCAGCACGGCTGCGTCGTCGCCGACCGGCACCTCCAGCCGGCGATCGGACGGCAGTCCGCGGATCAACGCGGCCACGAAGTCGTTTTCGGAGGGCATGCAGAGGGCTCGCGCGACCGCCGGAGTATACGGCGGCCGGGGCCGATCGAGCCTACCGCCGCACGATCTCGGACACGAGGTGGCCGAACAGCGTCTCCCGGCCACGCAGCACGTAGAACTTGATCGGATTGAGGTGGTCCACCTCGGCGCGGTCGAGGATGTAGGTGATGTTGTCGAGGGAGATCGTCTCCCAGACATGGAGCCCGACGAGGATGTCGCCCTCGCGAATCCCCTGCTCCGCCGCCGGCCCACCCTCGCGAACCTCGGCCACCACGAGGCCGCCCCGGTAGCGGGACTGGAGCTTCTGGACGCTCGCAGCGGCCAGGGGCTCGAGCCGCAGGCCCACCTCCTGCCAGCACCGTTGCTCGAGCGGAACGGCGTCGCGCTGCATCACGGCCAGGGACATCTCGATCTGTTCTTCGGCCCCCGCCCGCACGACCGTGACGGGCACCCGATCACCGGGCTTGCGGCCGAGCAGGGCCCGCTCGATGTCGAGCTGGTGGGTGACCGGCACGTCGCCGACCTGCGTGATCCGGTCGCCGGCGCGGACGCCGACCGTTTCGGCGGGACTGCGGCGATGGACCGCCTCGACGACGGCACAGCGGCGGCCGTCGGTTCGGACCACGATCCCGTGCCACGTGTGCCCGATCCGCTCGACGGAGAGCAGCTGGGACACCACGTCGAGCACGTGGTCGATCGGGATCGCGAAACCGATGCCCTGCGCGCCGGCCCGCACGGCCACGTTGATGCCGATCACCTCGCCGTCGATGTTGAGCAAGGGGCCGCCCGAGTTGCCGGGATTGATGCTGGCGTCGGTCTGGATCAGGTCGTCGTACCGTTGGGTGCGGCTCACCTCAACGTCACGGTGGAGGGCCGAGATGATCCCGCGGGTGAGGGTGTGCTCGTAGCCGTAGGCGTTGCCCAAGGCGAGCACCGTCTCGCCGATCATCAGGTCCGACGAGGTGCCGATTCGGGCCACGGGCAGCGGCGTGCCGGTGTCGATCTTGATGATCGCCAGGTCGGTGCGGGGATCGTGCGAGACGAGGCTGGCGGCCACGGTCCGGCCGCAGCAGAGCGTGACCTCGATGCGCTTCACGCCCTCGACGACGTGGTAGTTCGTGACGACGTAGCCCCGCGGATCGAGCACCACGCCGGTGCCCATGCCGTTGACTCGCCGTAGCTCGCCGCCCCCCTCACCCTCGGCGGGCACGAGCTTTTGGCCGTGGATGTTGACGAC
>JBJTPO010000594.1:0-1634 GCA_046075145.1 Planctomycetota bacterium | reverse complement strand
CTGGGGCGTGTCGGTTGCCGGCTGCCGCGTCAGCGCCGCGCCGGATCGTGGTACTGGCTCCACCGGGCCTGCATCTCGGCGATGCTGTCGCCGCCGAACTTGTCGACCAGCGCCTGCGCCACGGTGAATGCGACGACGTTCTCCACGATCACGCTGCAGGCGCTGACCGCGCAGACGTCGCTCCGCTCGTAGGCCGCCTCCTCGGGCTGCTTCGTCTTCAGGTTCACGCTCGCCAGCGGCTTGCGGAGCGTCGAGATCGGCTTCATGGCCGCGCGGACCACCAGCGGTTGGCCGTTGGTCGTGCCCCCCTCCAGGCCGCCCGCGTTGTTGGTGGGCCGCGTGAAGCCCTGCGTCGAACCGGCGGCGGCCGCCGCGTCGTAGCCTATCGGGTCGTGCACCTCGGAGCCGCGGCGGCGGGCCGCCTCGAAGCCCATTCCGATCTCGACGCCCTTGATCGCCTGCACGGCCATCACGGACTGGGCGAGCAGGCCGTCGAGCTTGCGGTCCCACTGGGCGTGGGTGCCCAGGCCGATCGGCAGGCCGGTCACGCGGGTCTCGACGACGCCGCCGAGCGTGTCTCCCTCCTTGCCGACCCGGTCGATGAGCGCGCTCACCTCGGCGTCCCGATCGGGATGGAGCGAATAGATGCCGCTCGAATCGCGCAGGCCGCGGAGCTCGGCGAGCGAGCCTGTGCGGTCGCCGAGCACGATGCCCCCGAGCTCGGTCACCCAGCCGGCCACCTCGATCCCGAACACGGCGAGCAGCTGGCGGGCGAGAGCCCCGGCGGCCACGCGCGCCGCCGTCTCGCGGGCGCTGGCTCGTTCGAGCACGGCCCGGACGCCGCCGGAATGCTTGATCGCGCCGGCCAGATCCACGTGGCCGGGCCTCGGCCGATCGACCTCCTCGAGCCGCTCGAGCTTGGCATCTTTGTTGATCACCTCGAGGGCCAGCGGGCTGCCCAGCGTGACCCCCTTCCAGAGGCCGGAGAGGAAGGTGACGGTGTCGGTCTCGATCCGCTGGCGGCCGCCCCGGCCGTAGCCACCCTGGCGGCGGCCCAACTCGGCGTCGATCGCGGCCTTGTTCACCGTGAGCCCGGCGGGAAAACCGTCCACGAGGGCGACAAGGGCGGGGCCGTGGGATTCGCCGGCGGTCCAATAGCGGAGCATGAGGGGCAGTCGGGGAGGGGGATGGGACGGACAGTCGCTCCACCGATTCTAGTTCGCCAATGCCCGCCGCCCTAGGTCAGAAGAAAGAGACCCCCGACGCGTGAATGTTCGGCCTGATCGGGTCACGCGACAGGCCAGGGCCGCGGCCGCGATGGCGACGAGGAGCCCGGTGGGCGGCTCCATTTCCGGAAGGACCAAAGATTTCCGCACGTCCGAACTGCTCGGATCCATGCTCGCTGTGCCATGTGCCCTTCAAGCCGGAGGCGGCAGTTCGCCGGTGATCAGCCGGCAGGCCTCCAGGTATTTGTCCCGCGTTTTGTTCGCAACGGCGGCGGGGAGTTCCGGGGGCGGGCTCGCCTTGTCCCAGCCGGTGGTCTCCAGCCAGTCGCGGACGAACTGCTTGTCGAATGAATCGGGCACCCGGCCTTGCCCCGCGTCGGCCGCCGGCCAGAACCGGGAACTGTCGGG
>JBJTPO010000593.1:0-3120 GCA_046075145.1 Planctomycetota bacterium | reverse complement strand
GGCTCCAGAGCACGCCCGTCATGGTCCACGATCCCTTCTCACCGCCGCGGGCCAGGAGCAACGCCGGCACGATCACGGCGATCAGGAAGTAGGCCGCCCCCACGCACATGAAGGGCCGCAGCCGCGACCCCATCAGCCCCTGGCCCTCGTGGATCACGGGGCCGTACACGCCCCAGCAGAGGGCCGTCAGCGCGATCGCCGCCAGCATGCCGAGAAACTGCGTCATCGAAAGGGCTCCGGGGAGAGGGCGGACGGGGGAGCGAAGCATACCCGCGTTCAGCCGGTCAGGCTCGGGCGCTCGGGGAATCGGCCCAGCAGATCGAGCGCGGCCCGGCCCACTTCCTCCACCGTCACGAGCCGGAGGCAGTCGTGATGGCCGAGCGGGCACTCCGTGTGGCCGCATGGGGAGCAGGCGAGGTCACGGCGGATCTCGACGCACCTCGCGGGATCGGAGCGGCCCAGCCGGGGATCGGTCGGGCCGATGAGCGCGACCGTCGGTACGCCGAACGCGGCGGCGATGTGCCGCGGGCCGGAGTCGCTCGAAATCGCGAGTGCGGCGCGTGCGAAAATGCCCTTCGAGAGGCCGATCGGAAGATCGGCGATGTCGTGCAGGCCGGTGACGGCGGGCTGAGCGGCGGCGGCCACCACGGCGCGGGCTTGATCGCGATCGGCCGGACCGCAGTGGACGAGGATGCGCGCCGCCGGCAGCCGCTCGGCCAGCCAGCGGGCAAGGCCCGCGAGTTTTTCCGTGCCCCACGCGCGGGCCGTGCCGCTGGCGGAGTTGTCGTTGAGCACCACGAGCGGAGCTGATGGCCCGGTGACTGGGCGACCGGGAAATAGATGGGCCAGCGCTTCGTCGGCGGCGGCGAGTTCGGCGGGCGCGGCCACGAGTTCGACGTCGAGCGGCCCCGGCGGCACGCCGACCGCGGCCACCACGTCCATGAACGCCTGCGGCGGGGGCACGATCGTGACGCGACCGCGGTCATCGCGGCGGGGAGGCACGGCGTCGGTGAGTAGAAAGCGTCGCCAGTGGCCCGCCGCGCCGACTCGCCGCCGGGCGCCGCCCCGCCAGGCGAGCGTGGCCGAGGAGAGCGAGTTGGGAAGGATCACGGCGAGCTCGGGCCGCGCGGCCCGCAGCCCCCGGACGGCCGCGGCAAACGAGCAGGCGGAGTCGCGCCGGTGCCGGTCGTAGGCGATCGCGTCGTCGAGCCACGTCGTGCCGGTGAGCAGGTCGCCGATCACGGGCCGCATCACGCCGGTGATCCGCGCCTGCGGAAACTGCCTGCGGAGCGCCCGCAGGGCCGGCGTGGCCATGACGGCGTCGCCCACCCAGCGGGGCATGATGACGGCGATGTGCATGGCCACACCGTAGCGGCCGGGCGGCCGCCGCGGCAAAGCCGGTTTTTGCTTTCCTGCCCCTCAGGTCAAGGCCTGGTAGGTGGGCGTGATCACGAGTTCGGGCACGACCACGTGCCGCGGCAGCTGGGCGAGCATCACCACGCAGGCGGCGATGTCGGAGGCCCCCCGCCGACGGCGATCCGCTCACGTCGCCACGGTGGCAGGTTGCCCGCGTGCAGCGGCCCGCGTCAGTCGGCGGCGGGCCGCGCGGGGATCACGGCCCGCGTGGCGGTGACCGCGGCCGTGGTGACGGCCGCGACGAGGGCGAGGCCGCCGGCAGCGGCGATCCAGGCAAGCGGGAGCCTCGCCTGACCACGTGCCAGGGCCGGCGCCACCGCGAGCAGGGCCGCAGCCACGCCGGCGGCGAGGCCGAGCAGCACCATCAGCACCGTTTCCAGCACGAGCACGAGCCGCACCCGACCGAGCGTGAACCCCACCGCCCGCAGTACGGAGAACGTGCCAAGCCGCTCGACGAGTCCCTGCAGCTGCACGGCGGCCACGCCGGCGGTGCCGAGCAGGAGCCCCAGCGTGCCGAGCGCCTGGAAGCCCGCGAGGAAGATGTTCTGCACGGCCTGCAGGCTCGCGAGTCGGGATCGCGCCGGAGTTGCCGTCACCCCTGCATCGGCCCAGGCCGCGGCGAGGGCGGCGGCCAGTTCCGGCTGCCGCGCTCGAGGCATGCGACCGGCATCGACCAGCGCCATTGCGTAGCCCGACCGATCGGGAAACATCCGCTCGAAGTTTCGCTCGGCGACGAGCACGTAGCCCTGGAGGATCCCCGGCTCGAGGAGGCCGACGATCCGCAGGCGAAGTTCGCGACCCGCGTCATCGGTGAGCCTGAACTCGCTGCCCACGCCGCCGAGCTTGAGCCCCCATTGGGCCGTCGCGTGGTCGAGGATCGCGGGGATGGCCGCCGCGCCGGCAGTCATTTCACCGGGCGGGTCGAGAAGCGTCCAGGGATTGGCCGATGCAGTGGCCGGCAGCGGGTCATGGGCGACGAACGTGAACCCGCCGCGGGCCATGAAGCCGGGACCGACGCCGAGGACGGTGGGTCGCAGGGTCGCATAGAGATTCGAGCAGGCGGCGTCATCGCCGCCGCTGCTGCGGAGCCGCTCGATCGCGCAACCGGCGAGCAGGTCCTGCTGCCGAGAAGAGAGGCCCAGTTCGTCCCGCACCTCCGCATCGGCCGGATCGACGCTCGTGGCCGCGCCGAACGTGACGATCTCGGTCCAGCCGCCGGTCGGCCCACGCCGATCGGTGAGGTCCAGTGGCGGGTGCTGCGCGAACGACGACACGGCCACGATCAGAAAGGTGGCGGTCGCCACGATCGCCGCGACCGCGAAGGCCCGGCCCGGAGCGAAGGCGAGATTGCGGTGGGCGAGTTGGGTGAGCGAGCGGAGCGGGGTGTCACGCGGCGTGGCCGCGAGCCAGATCCGCACGATCCCCAACAGGCTCGCCAGCGCGGCGGCCCCGGCGGCAAAGAACAGTCCGACGGCCGCGCCGGGCGATGCGGCGCGGCCAAGAGCGGCTGTGGCCGCTGCCGTTGCGAGCCCGACGACGGCGATCGTGGCCGTGAGTCGCCACGACCGAGTGCCGGTGGCCGGGCCGCGGTGGCGCAGGAGCGCCAGCGGCGGCAGGCGGCCGGCCTTGCGGGCCGCCCCGGCGAGGGCCATGAGTGCGATAACGAACGTGGCGAGGCCGCCGATGACGAGCGGTGCCAGGGGA
>JBJTPO010000592.1:0-3888 GCA_046075145.1 Planctomycetota bacterium | reverse complement strand
ATGGTGGCCGCGCTGGGCCTGATCGTCGGGGGCATCGTCGGCAACCTCTATGACCGACTCGGCCTCCCCGGCCTCTCCTGGCACGCGCCGCCCGAGCGGGTCGGCGAATCGGTGTACGCCGTTCGCGACTGGATCCACATCACGATTCCCGGCGTGATCGACTGGCCGATCTTCAACCTCGCCGACTCCTGGCTGGTGATTGGGGCCGGTATGCTGATCCTTGCCTCGTTCAGGCCGCCCGCCGCGACGGAACAGCCCCTGTCCTCGTGACCACGCTCATGGCCCCGCCGACTCAGCCTGAACCCGCCGTCGCCATCCGGCTCGACGCGGCGCTGGCCGCGACCCGACTGGCTGCCGCCGAAACACTCCGCTGGTTTCGCAGCCCCGCACTCGCCGTCGAACGAAAGGCCGATGCCTCCCCGGTCACCGAGGCCGACCGCGCGGCCGAGGCGGTCCTCAAGCGGGCACTGCTGGCCGCCTTTCCCACCGACGCCTTCCTCGGTGAGGAGACCGGCGCGTCGCCCGGCACCAGCGGCTATGAGTGGATCGTCGATCCGATCGACGGCACGAAGTCGTTCGTCCGCGGGGTGCCCCTCTATGCCACGCTGGTCGGCTGCCGGCGGGCGGGCCGCGGCGTGCTCGGCGTGATCGCGATTCCCGCCCTCGACGAGTTGGCGTATGCCGCCGTTGGCGGCGGGGCCTGGACGGTTCGCGGTGGCGGCTCACCGACGGCCGCCCGCGTTTCCGACCGCATCGCGCTCGCCTCGGCGCTCGTTTGCTCGAGCGACTTCGTGGATTTCGGCCGGTGGTCGGCAGGGGCGGACGCCGGACGCGCCGCGCGGGAGCGGCTGGATCGGGCGGCGGAGCTCGTCCGCACCTGGGGTGACGGCTACGGCTACCTGCTGGTGGCCACGGGCCGGGCCGACGTGATGATCGACCCCCGGCTCAATCCCTGGGACGCGGCGGCGGTGGAGGTGGTCGTGACCGAGGCGGGTGGCCGGTTCAGCGACTGGCACGGCCGGGACTCGATCGACTCGGGCGACGGCTTGGCCACCAACGGGCTGGTGCACGAGGAGGTGCTGCACCTGATCCGGACCGGAATCTGACTCACGGGGCGTCAGCCGTCCCATCGTCGACTGCCAGCGGGAGCCAGGCCCGCACGCGCGTGCCCCGCCCGGGCGTTGAATCGACGGTGCAGTCGCCCCCCGCGAGCCGAACCCGTTCGCGGATGCCCAGCAGCCCAAACCCCTCGCCTGTCGCGGCGGCCTGGTCGAAGCCGCAGCCAAAGTCTTGGGCGGACACTTCGACCCGATGACCACGCCGGACGGCCTCCACCCGGATACGGTCGCTGCCGGCGTGCTTACGGGCGTTGTTGAGCGACTCCTGCACGATCCGGTAGACGGTTGTCTGGAGGGTGGGGGGAATCCGGTCCACGTCCGGGTCGATGGTCGCCTCGACCACGATGCCCGCCTCCCGGAGTTCGCCCGCGAGATCCTCGAGCGCCGCCCGCAGCCCGAGGTCATCGAGAGCCGCCGGCCGGATTCCGCGGATCACGCGTCGGCCATCCTCGATCCCCTTCGCCAGGCAGTCGATCACGGAGTCGACGACCACGCGGCAGGGATCGACCGCGCCCTGCTCGCGGAGTCCCTCGAGCAGCATCTTCGATCCGACGGCGTACTGCATCAGCCCGTCGTGAAACTCGTGGCACAGCAACTGCTTCTCTTCTTCCTGCACGTCGATCAGGTTGCGCAGCAGTTTTTCCCGCCGAGCGAGCTCGCGGTTCGCCCGCTCCAGCCCCGTGATGTCGAGCACGGTGCCGATGAACCCCGTCACCGCGCCGTGGTCGTCGCGAATCGGGCCCCCGCCGGCAAGCACGGTCCGCACGGTGCCGTCGGGCCGCAACATCCGCACCTCGTTGACATACGGCTGACCCGCCGCGACGCTCTCGCCCCACCTGGCCATCACCTGGGCCACGTCGTCGGGATGGATGGCCTGACTCCAGCGGTGTCCGAGTGTCTCCTTGAGGCTCAGCCCGCTCAGCTCGCACCAGTTCCCGTTGGCGTAGATGCAGGTGCCATCGGCGTCGGCCCGCAGGATGCCGATCGGGGCCTGCTCCGATAGCACGGCCAGCGCCTCGCGGCTCACCCACAGCTGGCGACGCAACCGCACCAGCGCGGCCGCGAGCCCGAGGCAGGCGAGCCCGCACGCAGACAGGATCCAGCCGACCATGCATCACCCCGCCCGACGCCGCGGGCCGGTGGGAAGGGTGTCAGCGGCGCCGAAGCGCCCGCCGGGTGACCCACCGCCGATACCCGAACATGAACCACAGGCTGGGCCAGGAGAACAGCACCCTGGTCACCAGGCCCCAGAAGCCCCGCTTGTGCTCGTACTCGATGTGCTCGCGGATCTCGGTGATGCCGTCAGCCAGCGGCACGAAGGAGTGGGTGTGTTCCCACTTCGCGGCCGGCCCGGACAGCTGCACGTCGGTGAAACCCCGCTCCGACACGTCCCGGTGCCTGGCCCTCCAGCGCAGGGGCAGGGGCCCGACCCAGAGGGTGAACTCCGACACGCTCCCCTCGGCCAGCGGTTCGATCGAGTGCAGCTGCACGATCGTCGGAGGGGGCGTGAGCCGCTTCAGGGCCGAGGTGTCGCGGTGGAACTCCCGGACGGCTTCCACCGGAGACTCGACGGCGAACGTGTAGTCGAAGACAGGCATGCCCGCATGGTAGGCCCGATCGCGGCAAAAAGGGCGTGGGTTGCGGGAAATTGCCGGTCGGGTATGATTGCGGCCTCCGTTTCCCGCACATTTTCGAGGTTTTCCGGTGGCACGTTCCTGTCAGGTCTGCGGCAAGGGCTTCTCGGTCGGCAACCAGGTCACGATCCGCGGCAAGGCCAAGTACCTCGGCGGCGTCGGCACCAAGGTGACCGGCATCACCCGCCGCAAGTTCAAGCCAAACCTGCAGCGGCTGCGGGTCACCATCGGCAACGGCACCAACTCCACGCTGCTGGTCTGCACCCAGTGCATCAAGAGCGGCAACGTCACGAAGCTCGTGAAGCAGAAGCCGTTTCGCCTGCCCAAGGTGGAGAAGTCAAAGCCGGTCGCCGAGGAGGCGGTGCCGTCGGGGCCGCGGGCTCGGCCGTAGGCCGTTTCGCGGTCGTCCTTCCCGCTCCTGCTCCTTTCCCCGACTGCACGCCCGGCCATGAGTCTCTCCCGTCAGGACGTCGCCAAGGTCGGCCTGCTCGCCAGGCTGGCGCTGAGCGAGGCGGAACTCGAGCGGATGACCGGCGAGCTCTCGAAGATCGTCGGGTTCGTGTCGCAGCTTGGGGAACTCGACACCACCGCCATCGAGCCGTTGGCGCATCCGCTGGATACCCGCAACGTGTTCCGCGCCGACGAGCCGGCCCCGTCGTTGACCACGGAACAGGCTCTCGCCAACGCCCCGCGACACGACGGCGGCTGCTTTCTCGTGCCGGCCGTTCTCGGAGAGTCGGGGGCCGCCTGACGCCCCCTTGCCGCGCCCCATGCACCCCCTCGCTCGCTCCGCCTCCGACCTCGTCGCCGCCGTGCGGTCCGGCGACCTGACGGCAGTGGCCTGCACCGAGGCCTTCCTCGACCGGATCGGGGCGGTCGACGGCCGGATCAACGCGTTTCTCGCCGTGGACCGTCAGCAGGCGCTCGACCAGGCCGCTGCGATCGACGCCCGCCGCAAGGCCGGCGGGCCGCTCGGCCCGCTCGCGGGGCTGCCGGTCGCCGTCAAAGATGCGCTCTGCACCACCGACTTCCCCACCACGTGCGGCTCACGGATGCTGGCCGGCTACCGGCCTCCCTACGACGCCGACGTGGTGGCGCGGTTGCGGAAGGCCGACGCCGTGATCGTGGGCAAGACG
>JBJTPO010000591.1:0-6796 GCA_046075145.1 Planctomycetota bacterium | reverse complement strand
CGAACACGGCCGCCCGGAGGTGCGGCCGGCGGGCGGAGGCCCGGCAAGGTCGGAGGGGCCATGGATGGCCCTCCGACCGTCAAACAAAATCAGGCCGGCCCGGGCGCCCAAGGGCCCGGGCCGGCCTTTCTCGTCTGAGCGTGGACGCCCAGGCCAAACCCCGTCGAACGGCCCGAGGGCCGGTCGCCGGAAGAAGGCCGGAGCGAAGGGATGGGTCGTTTCACCGACCCAACGGGCCCCCGCGAACGGGCGCCCGTGGCGAGAGCGTCCGTGCCGAAGTCACCCCGGAGGGCTTTCCGGCACGGAGGGCTCAGCCGTGGCCCTTCTTCTTCTTGGCGACCTTCTTGGCAGCCTTCTTCTTCTTCTTGGCCATGGAAATGGCTCCTTACCATGAACATCCTGACACGCATCTCACGCCCGATCCCCCGGATGCTCTTGGGAAGGGAGCAGGCGACGTTTCGGCATCGCATGAAGGCGATTGCTCACCTCGCACGATGCCGATGGAGAGAGTTGTGGAGGATGACCACAAAAACTGTCAAGGGAAAAAATCGGATTTTTTCCCGGCCGGCGCGGCGCCGCAACGTGCAATCCAGTCATGGAGCATCGCCATCTGAATGGCAAAGTCCTGCTCGGAGACCCCGAGCGGGCTCTTGAAGAACGGCGCGAGCCACGGAAGCGCACCTGATTCGCCGCCGCGTCGGGCCCGCTCCACCAGCCGCACCAGATCCAGCACCAGCGGCGCCGCGAGGATCGAGTCGCAGCCCTGCCAGGTGAACTGCAGCGTCATCGGCGTGCCGAGGAAGCCACGGAAGTGGACGTGGTCCCAGGCGGTCTTCCAGTCCCCCATGCTCTCGATGTATTCGATCGAGACGAGCGTTTGAGGCGGGTAGCCGAGGATCGCGGACAGGAGGTGATCCTTGCTCCTCACCTTGGCGGCCTTGTTCCGCGGGTCGTCGAGGACCTTGCCGTCCATGTTGCCGAAGATGTTGTGGCCCACCCAGCTCATGACCTCGAGGTTGCGGGCGGCGAACATCGGGGCCAGGACGCTCTTGAGGAGCGTCTCGCCGGTCTTGCCGTCGCAGCCCGCGTGGGCGATGCCCCGCTGGCGGGCCAGCTCCTGGAGGCAGGCCGGCCCGGAGCCGGCCGACGGGGTGAAGTTGACGTACGAGGCCCCGGCCTCGGCGGCCGCCAGAAAATAGAGGCTGCTCGCCGGCAGCGGGCAGGCCGCCACGTCGTCGAGGAGCGGATCGAGCTCGGCATAGGCGAGCGGGATCGGCCGCTCCGGCGGGGGCTCGGTGGAGGCGAGGTTCACGACCACCACGTGGTCGAGCCGCTCGGCCTTCGCGAACGCCTCGAGGTCGGCCCGGACGCGGGCCACGCCCTGCCGCGGCGTCTCGACCAGCACCGCCGCGGCCTCGTCCGCGAGCGACCGGATCTTCTCGCCCGATCCGACGAGCATGCCGGGCCGCAGCCGGGGCTCGACCGCGGCGAAGAAGTCGCCCGCGGCCTCGAGCAACTCCGGCGGGATCGCCCGGCTCTGCGTCCACATTCGCCACGCTTCGCGGTCGAGCGGGCCCGAGCGGATGTCATGGCCGCCCACGACGAGGTCGGGAAAGTCGACGAGGTCGAGGCCGGCGCAGGCCGGGGTGGCCGTGAACAGACCGACCGGCGGGATCGCGTGGCGCTGGAGCGCCGCCAGACCCGTCATCATCGTCGTCGCGACGCCCCCCTTGGCTCCGACGAGCCACACACCGACTCGACGACCAGGCATGGATAAGAACTTCCGGGAGGGCGGCGGGGGCGAAACCGGCCGATCGTGCCGGCCGAGGCCGCCTGTGAAAGCGTCCGTGGGGTGGTATCATTCAGACCGTATTTGGCCGCGTCAAGGAACCCGGCGGCCGGCGGCCGACGATCCATGGTGGCGGGCATGTCCCTCCGGATCGGTTCCTCTTCCGCCTCGTTCTCTTCTCTCCGACCTTCCCCCACCTTTTCCCCAGCGTCTTCATGGAGCCCGCAAGGTTGAAGCTGGCCGGCCGCATGGCGGCCCTCGAACCGTCCGCCACCCTGGCGATGGCCGCCCGGGCCGGCGCCTTGAAGGCCGCCGGCTGCGACGTGATCGATCTTTCGGTCGGCGAGCCCGACTTTCCCACGCCCGAGCACATCTGCCGGGCCGGGCATGAGGCGATCACCGCCGGATTCACGAAATACACCCCCGCGGCCGGCATCCCCGCCCTGCGCAAGGCCGTGGCCGAGGACTACACCCGCCGCTCGGGGCTGGCCGTCGCCCCGTCCCAGGTCGTGGTCTCGAGCGGGGCCAAGCACGCGCTCCACAACGTGTTCACGGCGCTGCTCGACGAGGGGGACGGGGTGGTCGTGCCGGCCCCTTACTGGGTCAGCTACGCAGAGCTCGTCAAGCTCACCGGCGCCCGGCCCGTGCTCGTCGAGACGAGCATCGACGACGACTTCAAGCTCCGGCCAGAGGCGCTGCGGGCGGCGCTCTCACCCCGGACGCGGATGCTGCTCGTCTGCTCGCCCAGCAACCCCACCGGCGTGGTCTACCAGCCCGAGGAACTCGCGGCGCTGGCCGACGTGGCCATCGAGGCGGATCTCGCCGTGGTGGCTGACGAGATCTATGACCAGCTCGTGTTCGACGGCCGGAAGAGCCCCTCCTTCCCGACCCTGCGGCCGGGTCTCGAGGATCGCACCGTGGTCGTGGCCGGCGTGAGCAAGACCTACTCGATGACCGGCTGGCGGATCGGCTGGACGATCGCCCCCGAGCCGCTCTCCAAGGCGATCGGCAATCTCCAGAGCCAGGAGACGAGCAACCCCTCGAGCATCAGCCAGCATGCGGCCGTGGCCGCCCTCACCGGCCCACAGGACTGCGTGGCGGCGATGCGGGACGCCTTCCAGAAGCGGCGCGACCTGGTCGCAGGCCGGCTCCGGGCGCTGCCCGGAGTCCGTCTGCCCGACGTGGGCGGCGCCTTCTATGCCTTCTTCGATATCCGCGCGCCCTTGGCCGCGGCCCGCTCGGCCGGAATCACGACAAGCGCGCAGTGGTGTGAGGCGCTCCTCGAGCGGCAGCAGGTGGCGCTCGTGGCCGGCAGCGCCTTCGGCGCCGAGGGGCACGTACGGATGAGCTTCGCCGCCAGTGACGAGCAACTCGGCCGCGGCCTCGATCGGATCGCCGCCTTCCTCGCCGACCCCGGGGCCGCCCGCGGCTAGCGACACCGGCCATGCCCGCTTCGCGACCGCCGGACGAGCCTGTCTACCTCGACCATGCGGCCGCCACGCCACTCGACCCGGAGGTCGCCGCCGCGATGGCCGACGCGGCGGCCGTGGCCTTCGCCAATCCGTCGAGTCCGCACGCGGCGGGCCGGGCCGCCAGGTGCATCCTGGAAGATGCCCGCGAGCAGATCCTCGAGGCCATCGGCGGCCGAGGAAGCGGCGCGGCCCGCGACCGGCTCGTGTTCACCAGCGGTGCGACCGAGGCCAACCGGCTGGGCATCTTGGGATTGGCGGGGCCCCTCGGCGCGCGGCCGGCCGGCGGCACGGTCGCGACGTCGGCCCGGGATCACTCGAGCCTGCGCACGGCAGCGCGGGAACTTGGAGCGTTCGGCTGGCAGGTCGTCGAGGTGCCGCTGGTCGCGGCCGGCACGATCGACGTCGCGCATGCCACGGCGCATGCTGGATCGGCCGTTCCCCGGATCCTGGCCACGACCACCGTCTGCGGGCAGACGGGGATCCGCGATGATTTCCAGGGGGGGGCGACGCTCGCAGCGGCCGGTTGGTTCATCCATGCCGATGCCACGCAGGGTGCCACCTGGGACGAGATCGCCTTCGCGAGCGGCCCGTGGGCCACGCTCGCGCTTGCGCCCCACAAGTTTGGCGGGCCGCGGGGCATCGGCGGGCTCGTGGTGCGCGGCGGCATCACGCTCTCGCCCATCACCCCGGGACCACAGGAACTGGGCTTGCGGGGGGGCACCGAGGCGGTCCAACTCGCGGCCGGATTCGCCCGCGCCGTCCACGTCGCCGCGGCCGATCGGGTGGCGGCGACGGCCCGCGTCACAATGCTGCGGGAGCGACTCGAGCGGGGGATCGTCGCCAGCGCGCGGGACGCCGGCATCGACGCCCTGGTCGTCGGCGCACAGTCGCCGCGGGCGCCACACGTCTCGCTCGTCGCCCTGGCCGGACTCGACCGGCAAGCCATTGCGATGGCCGCCGACATCGCCGGTGTGTGCCTGGCCACCGGCACGGCCTGCGCAAGCGGCTCAGCCGAACCTCCGGCCATGCTCGCGGCGCTTGACGTGCCCGAGCCGTGGCGGCGCGGAGCCATCCGCCTGAGCCTCGCCCGCACGACCACCGAGGCCGAGGTCGAGCGGGCGATCGCCCGACTGGCGACCGTATTCAGTCGCCTGGGCTCTACGTCCAAGCCCTGACGCGGGTGAGAAAGCCTGTCGGAAACCTGGCGGGTGAGGCGTCGGTTGGCCGCCGGCGATGCTGGTGACAATTCACCGCACCGTCCCCCGACGTACCTTCAACCGACAACCCGCCGGTCAGATGCCAGACCCCCATCAGACAGCCACCACCGGGACAGCACCGAGTTGCCGGCATGTCGCCAGCGGTTTGGCCGGCAGACGACACGAATCCGACAGTATTTCGACAGCGAAAACCGAGGTTTGGGGTGGCCGTCCACAAACGTTTACCGGCTGTTTTGCCGAACGATGCGTCGCTCCTTTTCAAGCCGGTCCGTGAGGGGCATCGTCCCACCCGAGGCTGCTCTCCTAACGGCGATCCCCGCTGGGTTCAGAGCTGGGTTCGGCGGCGTTCTCCTACCTCCTTCTGACTCTTTGAAAAACAAAGAAAAACAGCAGGAAAGATCCGCATTCGCACCCGGCCTGGCCCGTTTCGAAGCGGGTGATTTTCGGGTACATTGACCGGTCTTCCACGCAGCCTTTTCGGCGGCGGAACCTGATCCAGGAACCGGTCTTGCGCATGAAGATTCGCTCACCCAAGGAGCCGCTTTTGGCGGCCGTTCAGACGGCCGCCGCGGTGGTGCCCTCACGCTCGCCCAAGCCGGTGCTCACCAACATCAAGTTCGAGGCCGATCAGGCCGGTGCGGTGGTCTCGGCAACCGATCTCGAGGTGGGCATTCGGGCGGCCGTCGAGGGCGTCGAGACGCTCGCCCCCGGCGCCGTCCTTCTGCCCAGCAGCCGGCTGGTGGCGATTCTCCGTGAGGCGACGGCCGGAACGGTGTTCGAGATCGAGACCGACGGCACAGCGGCGGTCGTCAAGGCTCCCCGCAGCGAGTTCCGCCTGCCCGTCGAGGATCCGCTCGAGTTTCCATCGGTGGCCGGCTTCCCCACCGGGCCCTCGTTCGAACTCTCGACGCCGCAGGTCCACGAGCTCGTGCGCCGGACGGTGTTCGCCACCGACAACGAATCGAGCCGCTACGCCCTCGGCGGCGTGCTCCTGGAACTCTCCGGTTCCGGCGTGATCGCCGTGGGCACCGACGGTCGCCGGCTGGCGAAGATGCAGGGGCCCTGCCAGGTTCAAGGGGGAGAGGCGGACGAGGCCAACCCGATCGTTCCGGCCCGGGCGATGCAGTTGGTGGAGCGGTGCCTCGGCGGGCCGGACATGCCCGTCCAGATCGCGGTCCGAGGCAGCGAGATTCTCGTCCGTACGGCCGGCACGACGATCTCGGCCCGGCTCGTGGAGGGACGGTTTCCGCGCTGGCGGGACGTGTTTCCCGAGCGGCCCGATGCGGCCCGCGTGCAGCTGGTGGCCGGCCCGCTCCTGGCGGCCGTGCGGCAGGCGGCGATCGTCACCAGTGAGCACTCCAAGGGGGTCGACTTCTCGTTCGAGCCGGGGCAGCTCGTGCTTTCCGGTCGCTCGGCCGAAACCGGCGAGAGCCGCGTGGAACTACCGATCGACTATGCGAACCAGGTAGTCCGGATCAAGCTCGACCCGCGATTCATGTCAGATTTTCTCCGTGTGCTCGACGGCGGCACGACCATCTCGGTGGAGATCGCCGACCCGCAGAGCGCCTGCGTCTGCCGGACCGACGACGGCTACGGCTACGTGATCATGCCGCTGGCGGCCGACTGATGCAGGCGGCGGCAAGTGAAGTGAAGGGGATCCGAGCGATGGCGACCCACGATGCGCGACGGCCCGGGCCGAATGGCCGGCCGGCCGGCCCGCAGGCGATCGGCCGGATCATGTCACGCCTCTTCGCCCGTACCGGTTACGACCGCGAGCAGGCCTCCGAGTCGCTGACGGCGGCCTGGACCGCCGCGGTGCCCGAGGCGCTCGTCGCCCACTGCCGACCGGGCCGTGTCCGGCGGGGCGTGCTCGAGGTGTTCGTCAGCCACTCGGCCATCAGCCAGGAGTTTTCCTTCCACAAGGCGGCGGTGCTCGAGCGACTCAAGGCCGCGCTGCCGGCCGCCGCGATCACCGACATCCGCTGCCGCCTGGCCGACACGCCCGTCGGACGCTGATCGCCCCGCCGGCTCCGGCCATCACCCTCTTCATCAACGACCATCCCGAAATCGGAGACCCGCCATGAGTGACGATGAATCCCGGCAGCCAGGCTACACCTCGGCCGACCTCAAGCACCTCTCCGACCGCGACCACGTCCGCGAGCGGCCGAGCATGTATATCGGCGACACCACCTCCCGTGGGCTCCATCACCTGGTCTACGAGGTGGTGGACAACTCGATCGACGAGTGCATGGCCGGATATGCCAAACAGGTGAGCGTGACGGTCAATGTCGACGGCAGCGTGACGGTCGAGGACGACG
>JBJTPO010000590.1:0-4013 GCA_046075145.1 Planctomycetota bacterium | reverse complement strand
GCGAGACGCTCGAACTCTTCGCTGACGCCCCCGACATCGCGCGGAAGTTGCAGACGCTCCACGACGTCGGCCTCGATTACCTGCACCTGGGGCAGCCCTCCCCCACGCTCTCCGGCGGCGAAGCCCAGCGGGTGAAGCTCTCCCGTGAGCTCGCCAAGCGATCCACCGGCAAGACCCTCTACATCCTCGACGAGCCGACGACCGGCCTGCACATGGCCGACGTCCGGCAGCTGCTCACGGTGCTCGAGCGGCTCGTGGAGGCGGGCAACACCGTGCTCGTGGTCGAGCACAACCTCGACGTGGTGAAGCGGGCCGACTGGGTGATCGACCTCGGGCCCGAGGGAGGAGCCGGCGGCGGGTTGATCGTGGCCGAGGGCACGCCCGAGCAGGTGGCCCGCGTGAAAGGATCGCTGACGGGCCGGGCGCTTGGGCCCATGCTCGCCGCCGACAAGGCCCGCTCAGGGAGGCGGAAGCCGCCGGTGCGCCGAAAGACGGTAGCCGACCCAGCCGCGGCGGTGGCAACCATGCTGGCCACGGTCGGCAAGCGATCCATCGACCCGGGGCCGGCAGCGATCACCGTCCGCGGTGCGGCCCTGCACAATCTCAAGCATGTCGATGCCGACATTCCCCGCGGGGCGATGACCGTCTGCTGCGGCCCCAGCGGCAGCGGCAAGACCTCGCTCGCCTTCGACACGCTCTACGCCGAAGGGCAGCGGCGGTATGTCGAGAGCCTCTCCCCCTACGCCCGACAGTTCGTGGGCCAGGTGCCGAAGCCCCTGTTCGAGCGGATCGAGGGGCTGGCACCGGCCGTGGCGATCGAGCAGCGGGGCGGCGGCGGCACGCCGCGATCCACCGTCGGTACGCTCACGGAGATGTATGACCACTTCCGCGTGCTCGCCGCGCGGCTCGGTGTGATGCACTGCCCCGACTGCGGCACGGCCGTGGGCAGCCAGAGCGTCGATCAGGTGGTGGACCGGCTGCTCCTGCATCCGGTCGGCACGCGGCTGCTCCTGCTTGCACCCGTTGAGCTGCGTGTCGGCCAGACGCCGGAGGCGCTCTTCGCCCAACTGCAGGCGGCCGGCCACGTGCGGATCCGGATCGACGGCCGCACCCAGCGGCTCGACGAGAAGCCCACGCTCGACCGCAAGCGGAAGAGCCGGCTCGAGATCGTGATCGACCGGGTCACGGCCTCGCCCGAGGAGCGGAGCCGGCTTGCCCAGAGCATCGAGGCGGCCTTCGACTCAGGCGGCGGCACGATGCTCGTCGCCCGGGCCGTCGAGGGCGCCGAGGAGCCCGACTGGCCGGTGGAGGTGCACAGCCGCCGGCTCGCCTGCCCGGGCTGCGGCCTGGGCTTCAAGCCGCTCGAGCCGAGGCAGTTCTCCTTCAACAGCCCGCTCGGCTGGTGCCCGAGTTGCGACGGACTCGGCACCCGGACGGGCGTGGACCGCAAGGCGCTCGTCCGCGACGACTCGCTCTCGCTCGCCGCCGGCGCTCTCGACCTCTGGCCGTCGCTCTCGGGCCCGGCCGCCAAATCACTCGGGCGGCCGATGCTCGAGGCGCTCTGCAAGGCCACGGGCCTGCCGAGCGATGTGCCGCTCGTGGAGCTTTCGGGCCTCCAGCAGCGAGTGCTCTTCGAGGGCACCGGGGAAAAATGGATCGAAGTGCCGCGGCCGGCGGGCGTGAGCGGGAAGGGGCCGTGGTTCGCCTTCCAGTTCAAGGGCCTCGAAGCGGCCTGCGAGGAGGCGGCCCGGCTCGTGGTGGCCCTCCGCGGCAAGGTCGACGCGGTGATGGACGAGGTGCCCTGTAGCGAGTGCGGCGGGAGCCGCCTGGCCGACGTGGCGAGCGCCGTCACCCTCTGGAGCCGCACACTCGACGTCTGGTGCCGGATGCCCCTGGGCCGGCTTCAGCAGGAACTCGCGGCCGTGTCGCTCGATGCGGAAGACCGAAAGATCGCCGGCGACCTGCTGCGTGAACTCACGGCGCGGGTGTCGTTCCTGGTGGACGTGGGCCTTGAATACCTCGACATGGCCCGGCCGGCGGGCAGCCTCTCCGGTGGCGAGATGCAGCGGATCCGGCTGGCCGCCCAGGTGGGCAGCGGTTTGACGGGCGTGCTCTATGTGCTCGACGAGCCGACGATCGGCCTGCACACGCGGGATACGCATCGCCTGATCACGGCGCTCGGCAAGCTCCGTGACCTCGGTAACACGGTGGTGGTGGTGGAGCATGACCGCGACGTGGTGGCCGCGGCCGATCACGCCCTCGACTTCGGGCCCGGCAGCGGCCGCGAGGGAGGGATGATCGTGGCCCAGGCTGCGCCTGGGCGGCTCGACGTGACGCCGGCGAGCGTGACGGGCCCCTACCTCACGAAGCGGCGGGCCTGCGACGCGGTGCTCGCCCGCAAGGAGAAAGAGGGCCGCCGCGAGCCCTCCGGCTGGCTCGAGATCAGGGGCATCCAGCACCGCACGCTCCGCGACCTCGACGCCCGATTCCCGCTCGGGGTGCTCGCCGCGGTGACCGGCCCGAGCGGCTCGGGAAAGACGTCGCTCGTGCTCGAGGTGCTCTGGCGGGCGCTTGCCCGGCGGCTGCACGCGGCCCGCGAGCAGCCGGGGCGGTTCGCCAAGCTCACCGGCCTCGATCGGGTCGATAAGGTGATCCTCGTGGACCAGGAGCCGATCGGTTCGACGCCCGGCTCGACGCCCGCGACCTACACGGGCGTGTTCGATCCGATCCGGCAGATCTTTTCCAAGGTGCCCGAGAGCCGCACGCGGGGCTTCACGCCGCGGACGTTCTCCTTCAACGTGGCCGGCGGCCGCTGCGAGGCCTGCGAGGGTCTGGGCCGCCGCCGGGTGGAGATGCACTTCCTGCCCGACGTCTGGGTGGAGTGCGAGCACTGCAAGGGGCGGCGGTATTCGAGCGAAACCCTCCACGCCAAGTGGCACGGCAAATCCATCGCCGACGTGCTCGAGATGAGCGTGGCCGAGGCGGCCGAGTTCTTCGCGCCGGTCTCGCAGGTGGCCCGGATCCTCGACACGCTTGTGGACGTGGGCCTCGGCTACGTGACGCTCGGCCAGCCCGCGCCACAGCTTTCCGGCGGCGAGGCCCAACGGGTGAAGCTCTCGCGGGAGCTCGCCAAGCCCGGCACGGGCCAGACGCTCTACATCCTCGACGAGCCCACCACCGGGCTCCACTTCAGCGACATCGAGAAGCTCCTGCACGTGCTCGAGCGGCTCGTGGACGCGGGCAACACGGTGCTCGTGGTGGAGCACAACCTGGAGGTGATCGCGGCGGCCGACTGGGTGATCGACATGGGCCCGGAGGCGGGCGCCGGCGGCGGCAAGATCGTGGCCGAGGGGCCACCGGAGGATCTTGTGATCCACACCGGCCTGTGGCGGCGCGGGCCAGGCCAGAAGGCGAACACCCGGCCTCCTTCCGGAGCCCCCGGCGCCGCCGAAGGCCTGCTCCGCAGCCACACCGGGGAGGCCCTGGAGGCATTTTCCCGATCGCCCGGAATCCCGCTGGCACCAGTCGCGGCATGCACGACGACAGTCACCCGCCGAGGAAACCCCGGCGGGTGACTGCACACCACGAACGCTCCGACCACCGATCCGCTGCCTACCAGAGCACCTCGAGACCGGTGTTGACTCCATGGAGAAACACGCTTCCGGTCGCACTGACCCGACCGGTCGGCGGAACGGCGGCCAAATCAACGGCGGACAACTGCTCCGTTGCCGTCGCCACACCGCTGAGCCAGAAAAAGTTGTAACCGGTCCTCCAGAAGATGTGCTCTGTCACGCGAACTGCGCCGTTGATGCCGATCTCGCCGAAGAAGCCCGTCTGTGCCAGGGCCGAACTGTAGGTGGCCGGGGGAATCCGGTCACCACCTACAGTCGTGGTCGCGGAGGCGTCCGCATTGCCATAGACACCTGCCTTCGCGACGCCGTCGAAAAGGATGGCCTCGTAGAGATTCAACAGCAGCAGGTCCAGGCCTATCTGGGCTCCGTAGAGGTCGTTGG
>JBJTPO010000589.1:0-1714 GCA_046075145.1 Planctomycetota bacterium | reverse complement strand
CAAGCTCGGCAAGGCCAGCCCCGAGGCGGTGGCGGCGGAGCTTGCGGGCCAGGGCGTGGCGGATTCAGCCGCGGCCACGCTCCTGGAGATGGCTGCGCTCTCAGGCTCGGCCAATGAGGTGCTCGGCCGGCTCGCCGTGCTCGTCGGCGAAGGCGACCCGGGAGCGGCGGGCGTGGCGGCGCTCCGCGGGATCCTCGCCGGCGCCGTGGCCGCGGGCGTGCCGGTTGGCCGCGTCGTGATCGACCCGGGCATCGCCCGCGGGCTCGACTACTACACCGGGATCGTGCTCGAGAGCTTTCTCGATGACCTGCCGAGCCTCGGCAGCATCTGCTCGGGCGGCCGCTACGACGACCTCGCCGGGCTCTACACGAAGCAGCCGCTGCCGGGCGTGGGGGCGTCGCTGGGCATCGATCGCTTGCTCGCCGGCCTCGAGGAGCTGGGGCAGGGGGGCGGTCCCGAGACGCCGGCCGAGGTGTTTCTCGCCCACTTCGACACGGCCCACCTCGCCGACTACCTGCGGATCGCGTCGGCCCTGCGGCGGGCCGGCATCGCGGTCGAGTTCTTCCCTGAGCCGAAGAAGCTTGGCCAACAGCTCAAGCTCGCGAGCAAGCGGGGCATCCCGGCGGCGCTCGTGATCGGCGGCGACGAGTTTGCCGCGGGCACGGCCCAGCTCAAGGACATGGCGGCCGAGACGGCCGCGACGGTCGCATGGCAGGGCGACGAGCAGCTGCTCGTCGCGGCGGTGCAGCAGCTGTTGGCGGCCCGGCCGCGGTGACGGTTGGGCCGCCTCAGCGTCACCCCCCCGGCTCGCGCCAGGGGGCTTTTGTCCGGACTCTGGACTGCTCGTGGCATCGATGCCCGTTCCGTTCGCCCGGCGGTGTCGCCGTCACTCGCGGTCGGCAAACGTCCGCTCGAGCCGGCCCAGTTCGGCGGCCACGCCGGCGGCGTCGGCCGGGCGGTCCTCCTTGCGGTGGGCGATCAGGCGCATCACGAGGGCGCAAACCTCGGGCGGCGTTTGTGGCGCTGCTTCCGCCAAGGGCACGGGAGTGCCCTTGGCGATCGACGCCAGCATCGCCACCATCGACCTGCCCTCGAACGGCAGCCGGCCGGCGAGCAGTTCGTAGAGCATGACCCCGAGGCCGAACAGGTCACTCGTGGTGTCGAGCGACTCCTCCCCGATCCGTTCCGGCGGCATGTAGGCGGGCGTGCCCACCACGGTGCCCTCGACGGTCAGCTTTGCGGAGTCGTCTGCCGCAGCCCGGGCCAGGCCGAAGTCGATGATCCGCACGCTCCGGCCGGGACCCACCAGGAACACGTTGTCGGGCTTGATGTCGCGGTGGACGAGGCCGCGGGCGTGGGCGGCGGCCAGTCCCTCGGCGATCTCGCGGCCGATGCGGAGCGTCTCTGCCAGCGGCAGGGCGCCGGCCGCGGCCCGATGTTGGCCGAGCGTCTTGCCGTCGAGCAGCTGCATCACGATGTAGGGCAGGCCATGATGCTCGCCGACCGAGTGGATCGTGAGCACGTGCGGGTGCTCGACGGCCGCCGCGGCCCGCCCCTCGCGCAGGAACCGCTGCCGGGCACCGGGATCGCGGGCCCGCTGGCGGTTCATCACCTTGATCGCCACGCGGCGGTCGAGCCGGTCGTCGTGGGCCAGGTAGACCCGGCCCATCGCGCCTGCGCGCACGAGTCCCAGGATGCGATGGCCGCCGATCGC
>JBJTPO010000588.1:0-2934 GCA_046075145.1 Planctomycetota bacterium | reverse complement strand
CCTGGGAGGAGGTGCGGCTTGGCCGCGGCCGACCCGAGAAGAAGGAGTCGCTTGCCGCGATGCTCGCCGCCGAGATCGGCGGCAGCGACGACCCCGACGTGGTGCGGACGTCGCTGCGGCGGTTTCGCCGCCGGCAGCTGTTGCGGATCGCCTACGGCGACATCGTCGTCGGCCAGCGGCTCGAGATCGTCACCGGCCAGCTTTCGCACGTGGCCGACTGCGTGGTCGAGGTGGCGCTGGCCACGGCCGTGCGGCAGGTCACCAGGCAGCGGGGCACGCCCCGCGGGCCCGACGGCCGGCCGGCCACGATCGCCGCGGTGGCGCTCGGCAAGCTCGGCGGTTCCGAACTCAACTACTCGAGCGACATCGATCTGGTGTTCGTGCACTCGGCGGACGGCCGCGTGGTGGGGTCCAAGCCCTGCACCAATCAGGAGTTCTTCGACCGGGTGGTGCAGGAGACGGTCCGGCTGATCATGGCGCCGTCGCCGGCCGGCGGCGGACTGCGGGTGGACCTGCGGCTGCGGCCGCACGGCTCGGCCGGGCCGGCCAGCCTCGCGCTCGACGCGATGCTGCAGTATTACGACCAGCTCGGCCGCACCTGGGAGCGGCAGGCCTGGGTGAAGGCCCGGGCGATCGCGGGCGACATGGCCCTCGCGGGCCGGCTGGTCACTGAACTCGAGCCCTGGGTCTACCGCCGCTGGCTCACGCGGGCCGACATCAGCGGCATCAAGGCGCTCAAGCGGCGGATCGAGCGGCGGGCGATCCGCGCCGGCACCGACGCCGCCGACGTCAAGGAGGGCCGCGGCGGGATTCGCGACGTGGAGTTCACGATCCAGTTTCTGCAGCTGCTCGCCGGAGGCGACAATCCGGCTGTCCGCTCGGGCAACACGCTGGAGGCCATCCGCCGGCTGGCCGCGGCCGGCAGCCTGACCGACCAGGAGCGGGCGATCCTGGAGAAGACCTACACGCTCCTGCGCACGGTCGAGCACCGGATCCAGGTGCTCTACGACCGGCAGGCCCACGTGGTGCCGCGGGACGACCTCGAACTCGGCCGGCTGGCCGTCCGCTGCGGGGCGCCGGCCGGCGCGGAGGGCCGTGAGCGGTTTCGCGGCGAGCTGGCCGAAGCCACCGACGTCAATCGCCGGATCCTCGACCATCTCCTCCACGACGCCTTCCCCGACGACGCGGACCCCGAGCCGGAGGTGGATCTCGTCCTCGACCCGGACCCGCCGGCCGACACGGTCCACGCGGTGCTCGGTGGCCACGGGTTTCGCGACGTGCCCGCCGCCGCCCGGGCTCTGGCGTCGCTGGCCGAGGAGCGGGTGCGGTTTCTCTCCACCCGCCGCTGCCGCCACTTCCTCGCGGCGATCGCGCCGCGGCTCCTGGCGGCGATCGGCCACACGCCCGACCCCGACGCCACGCTCGCCACGCTCGTGAACGTGGCCGACTCGCTCGGCGGCAAGGGGGTGCTCTGGGAGTTGTTCAGCTTCAATCCGCCGTCGCTCGACCTGACCGTGAGGCTCTGCGCGTCGAGCCCGTTTTTGGCGCGGCTGCTGGTCACCAATCCGGGCATGATCGATGAACTGCTCGACAGCCTGCTGATCGAGCGGCTGCCGACCGCGGCCGAACTGGAGGCGAACCTCGCCGAACTCTGCCGGGGTGCGGTGGACGTCGCGCCGATCCTGCACGCCTTCCGGGCCTCGCAGCAGCTGCGGGTGGGGGTGCGGGACATGCTCGGCCGGCAGGACGCCGAGACCACGACCGCCGCCCTGGCCGTGGTCGCCGAGACGCTCGTTCGGCGGGTCGTGGCGGTCGAGGAGGCGCGGCTCGTCGAGCGGCTCGGGCAGCCCATGCAGGCCGCCGAACCTGAGGGCGGCGCCGGGCCGGCCGGGCCGGTCGTGCTGGCGATGGGCAAGTTCGGTGGACGCGAGTTGAACTACGCCAGCGACCTGGACGTCGTGTTTCTCTACGACCACGACGGCGTGTCGCTGCCGCGGCGCCGCACCGCTGCCGGCACGAGCAACGCCCACTTCTTCGGCGAGCTCGCCCAGCGGACGATGCGGGTGTTCAACGATTTCGGGCCGCAGGGGCGGCTGTATGAAATGGACTCGCGGCTGCGGCCCTCCGGCCGGAGCGGCCCTCCGGCGACGTCGCTCGCCGAGTTCGCCCGCTACTTCGCCCCCGACGGCCCCGCGGCCGTCTGGGAGCGGCAGGCGCTCGTGAAGGCGCGGGTGGTGGCCGGATCCCCGGCGGCGGCCGCGGCGGCGCGGCAGGTGATTGAAGCGGCCACCTACGGCCGGCGCTGGACGGCCGAGGAGGTCGAGAGCATCCGCCGGATGCGGTATCGGATGGAAGAGGGGGCCAAGACCTCGAACCTCAAACGCGGCCCCGGCGGCGTGGTCGACATCGAGTTCATCGTGCAGATGTTGCAGCTGGTGCACGGCGGCCGCCTGCCCGCGGTTCGGTCGACGGAGACGCTCGCCGGCCTGATGGCCCTGCACGCAGCCGGCTTCGTCAGTGACGAGCGGCGGCAGTTTCTCGAGCGGGCGTACCGCACGCTGCGATCGATCGAGGGGCGGCTGCGGCTGCTCGACGCCGCCGGCCGGCACGACTTCCCCTCGGCCCCCGACGAGCAGCGGAAGCTCGCCCACCTGCTCGGTTACGAGCGGCCCGACGACCTCGTCCGCGACGTGCAGGCCGTGACCGCCCGCACCCGGGCGGAGTTCGAGCGGATCTTCAACGAGACGGAGACAACGCTCGGGGGCGCCTGACGGCTGCTGCTGCGTCTTTTGGCGACGCGGGCTCAGGGTTGCCCGTGCCCCATCGCCGGACGTTCGGGGGGGGCTTGGCGCGCGCAGGCTCGGGGTTACAGGCCCCCGTCGCCCGGACGCTCGCTCCGGCCATCGTGGCCTCCACTCGCTCGATGCTGGCTGC
>JBJTPO010000587.1:0-4492 GCA_046075145.1 Planctomycetota bacterium | reverse complement strand
CCCGCGCGTGATCCGAGGGATCGCGGCGGTCGAACCGGTCGAACGGCTCCACGCGATCACCACCGATCACCACCGGCACCAGCGGCGCCGCGTCACAGGCCACGCGGGCCCGCGCGACGGCCTGGGCGAAGGCCGCGCGGTTGGCCGCCACGGCGAAGTCGGCCAGCGGCTCGTTGGCGAAGGCCCGCGAGGCCGCGATCGCGGGCGCGGCAGGCCGCGTCCCGCCCGGCACATCGGTCGGCGGCCGCGGCGGCGCGAGCAGCTGCTCGGCGGCGACGTGCTTCACGAAGCCGGCCCGCAGGAACGAGTCGTTCGACGAGTTCTCCAGCAGCCGCCGCACGAGGTAGGCCATTCCCGGCACGAGCTCGCCGTAGGGCATGTAGACCCGCATCCGCCAGCCGGCCGCGGTCACGGCCTCCTTCTCCGCGTCGCCCATGCCATAGAGCATCTGCATCTCGACGGTGCGGCGATCGAGGCCCACCGCCTCCGCGACGGCCATCCCATGAGCGAGCGACCGGACGTTATGGCTGCCGAGCGCGGGCCGGAGCACGTCGGCATGCTCCATCACGAACGTGGTGGCCGCCTCATAGCAGGCGTCGGTCTGCCACTTCTGCTGCCACACGGGCACCGGCCAGCCGGCCGCCCGGGCGTGGGTCGTCTCGTAGTCCCAGTAGGCGCCCTTCACCAGCCGCACCCAGATCGGCGTGCCGCGGCGCTTCGCCCACTCGGCCAGGTGTACGAGGTCGGCCGGCGCCTCGCGCAGGTAGCACTGCACGACGACGCCGCAGTGGGGCCAGTCGCGAAACTCCTCCTCCAACGCGATCGTCTTGAAGATCGCGAGCGCGAGATCCTTCGTCGCGTGACTCTCCATGTCCACATGCACCTGCGCCCCGCGGTCGCGGGCGAGCCGCCACAGGGGCCGCAGCCGGGCGAGCACCCGCTCGGTCGTGCCTGCCGGATCGACCGCGTCGAACCGGGGATCGAGCGCAGAGAGCTTGAGCGAGACGTTCACCCGCGGCAGCGGGCCGGCGGGCCCGTCGTCCACGAGCGGCTCGGCGGGCCAGCGGGCCGCCTCCGGGGGCAGCTCCTCGAGCAGCCGGGCGTAGGCCGCGGCATAGGCGTCGGCTTCGGCGTCGCTGGTGACCGCCTCACCGAGCAGGTCGAGCGTGAAGCCGCGGTGCCGCCGCCGCTCGCGAAGGGCCGCCTTCGCCGCCTCGGCGGGACTCGTGCCCGCAATGAACCGCTTCGCCTGGGCGAGCATCGCCGCCCGAACGGCCCGGGCCGCGAACGGGGCGAGGATCCCGCTGCGGGCCGCCTGGAGCGCCGTGCGGAGCATCGCCGGCAGCTTCTCGAGCGCCCCGTCGTCGAGGTATTCGCGGAGGTGCCGATCGACCGCCACGGGGTCGTCGAGCATCGGCATGCAGTCGACCAGCCGAAACAGCCGCACCTTCAGGTCGTCGTCGGCGAGCATCCACTCGCCGGCCTGCTCGGCCCAGTAGTCGGGCGAGAGCACGGTCGGCTGCGCAGCGAGCGACTTCGCGAGCAGGTCGCGGCCGATCACGTGCACGCGGGCCTCGATCCGCCCGCGGGCCGCCGCATCGAGCCGGCTGGGCAGGATCGCGGACCAATCGGCCGCTGGTGATGCCGGGATCACAAAAACCTCCAGTGCGGTCGCCCGATCGCAGGCCACCGAAAATGGGCCGACTCGTGTTCCTCGCGACTCCCTCCAATCTATCGCGGCCACCTGACTTCCAACCCAGCAACGGCGCGCCCTTGCGGCACTTCCGGCAACCGCTCGGAACGGAGGGGTTGCCCATGCCGATCGAGCGGCGGAGGAAACCGAGCGCAGCCACCGTGGGGCAGACTTGCAGTCTGCCTTGGTTAGGCTTAAGGCATCGAAACCTTCCGGCCTCACGCCCACCCGCTCGACGAGGCCCGCAGCAACTCCGGCTACGCCGGCAAACGCCGCCTGCGCGGCGGTTTTTCGGGGGCTCGTGGGGCTCGGGCCGCCTGTGCTAGACTTGTCGAACCGGCGGGCGACATCGTCCGCCGGCCTATGACCCAAAAGCCCTCCGCGACTCACACAGCACCCGCCGCCCTCGCTCGGATGACCTCCATCCTGGAGTCGTCCGGGCCGGTCGTGCTTCCGGCCCTGCTGCTCTGCGACTTCGGCCACCTGGCCCACGAGGTCGAGCGGCTGGAGGCCGCCGGCGCAGAGGCTCTCCATCTCGACGTGATGGACGGGCGGTTCGTGCCCCAACTCACCTACGGCCCCGTGGTCGTCAAGGCGGTGCGGGAGGCGGCCGGGGTGCCGCTCGATGTGCACCTCATGATCGAGGAGCCCGAGCGGTCGCTCGAGGATTACTGCCGGCTCGGCGCCGAGATCGTCACCGTCCACCTCGAGGCGCTGGCCGAGCCCCGGCAGGCTCTCGCGGCCATCCGCGGCCACGGCGCCCGTGCCCATCTTGCCATCAGCCCGGGCACTCCTGTGACGCGGGCCGAGCCCTTTCTCGACGCCTGCGACGGCGTGCTCGTGATGAGCGTGGAGCCGGGCTACGGCGGCCAGTCCTTCGAGCCGCAGGCCCTCGACAAGCTCGCCCGCCTGGCCGCGATCCGCCGCGAGACCGGCGGCCGCTTTCGCCTCGGCGTCGATGGCGGCATCTCGACCGAGACGATCGCCGCCGCGGCCGCCGCCGGCGCCGAGTTGATCGTGGCCGGCAGCGCCGTGATCCGTTCCCCCGACTACGCCCGCGCCATCGCCGACCTCGAGGCGCTGGCCCGCGCGGCGACCTGACGCCCGCGGATTTTTCCCCCGGAGATTCCCTCGCACCGTGCCCGATCACCTGATCGTCATCCGTTCCGCCCCCACCGACTACGAGGTGCAGGGACGGGTGCGCGGATCGCTCGATGTTCCCCCCTGCCCCGCCGGCCTCGCCGAGGCCGGGTCGCTCGCTACGCGGCTCGCCGCAACGCCTCTCGCGGGCGTCTACGCGGCGCCCTCGACGTGTGCCCTGGAGACGGCCCGGATCGTCGCCGCGGCGCACGGGCTGCAGCCGCGCTCGGTCGAGCTGCTGGCCAACCTCGACCTCGGCCTGTGGCAGGGCAAGCTGGTGGCGGAAGTGCGCCGGCAGCAGCCGCGCGTCTATCGGCAGTGGCAGGACGACCCGTGGAGCGTCGTCGCACCGGAGGGCGAAACGCTCGAGGAGGCCCGCGGCCGGGTCGAGAAGGCGCTCGAGCGAATCTTCAAGCGGCATCGCGAGGGCCGCGTGGCGGTGGTGGTGCCCGCACCGCTCGATGCGCTCGTCCGCTGGCTCGTCTCCGGAGAGCCGCTCGGTGACCTCTGGCTGCCGGACCCGCAGCGGGTGGCCGCGGTCGAACTCCCGGTGGCGGCCCAGTGGCAGCCGGGCGGTGTCGCCCCGACCCCGCCGCTGGGCGACGCGACGTCGGCCGTGCCGGTCGGCCTGAGCGCCCGCTAGAACTCGGCGGCCGGGATTCCGGCGCAGCATCGCGGCCATCGGGCCGACTACACTACGCGAGGCGTGGCCCGCCCGATCCGGCCCGCCTCTCCAACCCTTTCCCTGTCGCTCGCTCCGCACGCATGGAACGCCGACGCACCGCGACCGCCCGCCGCGCCCCCGAGGCCGCGGCCCTCGAGACGTCCCCGCGGGCGGACCAGACCCCGCCGCGGGCCGATCCGGCCAAGCCCACCGACCCCAAGCCGCCGCGGGCCAAACGCGGCGTGCCCGAGGGGCTGTGGCTCAAGTGCGACGGCTGCGGGGCCACGATCTACCGCAAGGATGCCGAGGACCTGCAAAACGTCTGCCCGCAGTGCGGCTTCCACTGGTACGTCTCGGCGGTCGGCCGGATCGGGCAACTGCTCGACACCGGCACGTTCGAGGAGTGGGACGCCAGCCTCCGCCCCACCGACCCGCTCGGCTTCAAGGACAAGAAGCCGTATGCCGACCGGATCGTATCGGAGCAGAAGCGGACGGGCCTGTCCGATGCGGTGATCACGGGCACCGGCATGATCCGAGCCCGGCGGGTGGCCATCGGCGTGACCGACTCCGCCTTCATCATGGGCAGCATGGGCAGCGTGGTGGGGGAGCGGCTGGCCCGGCTCGTGGAGAAGGCCACCACCGGCAGGCTTCCCCTGATCATCATCAGCGCCTCCGGCGGCGGGGCGAGAATGCACGAGGGCATCCTCTCATTGATGCAGATGGCGAAGGTCTCGGCGGCCCTGGCCCGCTACTCGGCGGCCGGCGGCCTGTTCATCTCGGTGCTCACCAATCCCACGATGGGGGGCGTGGCGGCGAGCTTCGCCTCGCTCGGCGACCTCTGCTTCGCCGAACCGCGGGCCCTGATCGGGTTCGCGGGGCCGCGTACGATCAAGGCGACGATCCGGATGGAACTCCCCAAGGGCTTCCAGACGAGCGAGTTCCTCCTCGAGCACGGGTTCATCGACCGGATCGTGGCCCGCAAGGATCTCAAGAGC
>JBJTPO010000586.1:0-11675 GCA_046075145.1 Planctomycetota bacterium | reverse complement strand
CCATTCCCTGGGCGGCCCAAGAAAGGAATCGTGGACACCCGCGCGGCCAAGCCAGGCGATGTACGTCATCGCCTGACTGCCCGCATCCGCCAGCTCGAAGTCACCCACGACCTCACAAATCTCAACGCTGAGCAGCTTCTTAACCTGCTTGGCGACGAGTTTCGGCAGTGGGCAGTCGCCCCGGCCGCGACGCCTTCAGCGCCCCGGCCGCCGAGGCGTCCTGCGTCGGCGGCCCCCTCCGTCCCTCCCTCGACTCCCCCAAGCCCGCATTCCTGAAATACCCTGGGCCGTATTCCAAGGCCCTGCAGAAAGCCCGCATGAACGTCTTCGAAGTCCACCGCAGCATCATCGACGACTACGCCCGGTACATCCGGTCGTTCATTCGCATCGAAGACGAAGAGATTCGCAATACCGTCAACGCGGAACTCGAGCGAGGCAAGCTTTGGCCCGAACCGCTCCTGCAGTTCAACCCTGCCTTCAAGTCGGCCGGCAAAGTAGCAGACCTCGCCCAGTCAGGCGTGCTCCACCGCGACGTGGGTGACGTCTTCACCGGGTACTCGCTCTGGCAGCACCAGCTCGACGCGATCCAGCTCGGCGCTGCCGGTAAGGACTTCGTCGTCACCTCGGGCACCGGCTCCGGCAAATCACTCACCTACATCGGCACGATCTTCAGCCAGTTGCTCGCGAACCCTGGTAGCAAAGGGGTTGTGGCGGTCGTCGTGTATCCGCTCAACGCGCTGATCAACAGCCAGACCGACGAGCTGCAGCGGTACGCAGACAACTTCAAGCGAGCCAAGGGATTCGAGTTCCCCATCTCCTACGGCCAATACACGGGGCAGGAGGAAGAGGCCCCGCGGGAGCGGATGCGGCAAAGCCCGCCCCAGATCCTGCTCACCAACTACATGATGCTGGAACTGCTCCTCACCCGCGTGCAAGAGCGGTCTATCCGCGACGCCATCTACGAGAACCTCCGCTATCTCGTCTTTGACGAGCTCCACACCTACCGCGGGCGACAGGGGTCTGACGTCGCCATGCTCATCCGCCGGATACGCGCCCAGTGCCGTCACGACGTGGTCTGCATTGGCACGTCTGCCACCATGGTCTCCGGCGGCACGGCGGACGACCGTCGCAAGAAAGTCGCCGAGGTCGCCTCGACGCTCTTTGGCAAGCCATTCGAGCCGTCCCAGGTCGTCGGCGAGACGCTCGCCCCTTCGCTCGACACATCCGGCGGCCCGCCCACGAAGGAGAAACTCGCCGCCGCGATTGCCGCTGGTGTGACGCCCTCGGCCGACCTCGCAGCCCTTCGCGTCCACCCGGTCGCCCTTTGGCTCGAATCGCGGGCCGCCCTCGACGAATCAAACGGCGAACTGCTGCGTCGTAAGCCCCGCCCTGTCGGCAAGCTCGCCGAGCAGCTCGCTGAAGACTCCGGCCAGCCGCAGGAGAAGTGCCTCGGGGCTCTCACGGGTGTGCTGCTGTGGATCAGCACGGTCAACGAAGCGATCCAGAAGCGGGGCAGTCGCGACACGGTGCTCCCTTACCGGCTCCACCAGTTCATCTCGCAGACGGGTTCGGTCTACACCACGCTCGATCGCGGCCCCGATCGGTTCATCACACTCGAGCCCGGCATCTACAAGAAGGATTCCGACAACAAGCCGATCTTTCCCAACGTCTTCAGTCGCGGCAGCGGCAAGGCGTTTATCTGCGTGAGCCGGTCGGGGTCGAGGCTGATGCCACGGGAGCTCACGGAGTATGTGGAGGACGAGGAGACGACCGACGGCTACCTGATTGTCGGGGACGACGTTTGGGATCCCGACAACGACATCGAGGAACTGCCCGACTCGTGGTTTCGCTTCACGAAGGCCGGCCGCGTGCCCACGAAGGAAATCGCCCACCGCCTGCCCAAGCGGCTCTGGTACGACGCGGATGGCAATTGCTCCGAGACCACGCCCCTTGAGTACGAGGGCTGGTTCATGCCGGCCCCGCTCCTCTTCGACCCGACGAGCGGCACCTTCTTCGACACCAAGACACGCGAGTCGACCAAGCTCGCCACGCTCGGGAGCGAAGGCCGTAGCACCTCCACGACGATCACCGCGTTTTCGATCCTCGACCGGCTTCGCGAGGCCGGCTACTCGCTCACCGACCAGAAACTCCTTTCGTTCACCGACAACCGCCAAGACGCCGCTCTGCAGGCCGGCCACTTCAACGATTTTGTTCAGGTCGTCCACCTGCGCTCGGCGATCCGCAAGGCACTCGAATCGGCCTCTGGCAAACGGCTCACGTTCTCAGATCTCGGACAAGCGGTCTTCAAGGCCCTCGGTCTGCCGTTCACCCACTTCGCCAACCAGGAGCGTGAACCGGAGCTCGCCCCGCTCCGCCGGCGGTTCGAAGAGACGTTTCAGCGGCTGATTGTCTATCGCGCGCTCGCTGATCTCGAGCGAAGCTGGCGAATCGTGCTTCCCAACCTCGAGCAGTGCGGGCTGCTCGAGATTGAATATGCCGATCTCTCCGAGGTTGCGGACACCGCCTCCTACTGGGAGGCCACGCCCGTCCTCCGCAGCCTGTCGCCCGAGAAGCGGTGCGAGTTTCTTTCAACGATTCTCGACTACTTCCGCCTCGAATACGCAATCTACAGCGCCAACTTCCTCGACTACGACAAGATGCGGCAGGCGGAGAAGGAGTTTCGCGAGCTGCTCCGTGCCCCGTGGACGCTCGACGAGAACGAGCGGCTCTCGAATCCCCGCGTCCTTCGCTACGAGCCGCTCGACCGCCGCTCGAATCTGGCGTCGGCGAGTCTTGGACCGACGAGCAGCCTCGGCAAGTACATCAAGAAGTTCGTCACGGACGCCGGCCTCGACGCATCCGTCGTGCAGGGTGACCACTACCACGACTTCATTCTTGGCCTGTGCCGCAAGCTCGTCGATGCCGGCTACCTCCACGAGGAAGAAGCCAAGGCCGACGGGGGCGGTAAGGTGCCGGTGTACCGGCTGAAGATCGACCGGCTCATCTGGAAGCTCGGCGACGGCGAGACGGTGAAGAACGACGTCATCAAGCGCCGGAGCTATAAGACCGCCACGCTGCCGCCCAACATCTTCTTCCGCGACATGTACCGTCGGGAGTTCGTCACCACAAAGCGACTCCGCGCCGAAGACCACACCGGCCAGCTCGACAAGGACGACCGCCTCGACCGCGAGGATCGTTTCAAGTGCGACTGGTGGCTCGACCCCGACACCAAGAAGAAGCGCGACGAGGAGAAGATCCGCACGCAGGCGATCAGCTGTCTGTTCTGCTCCCCGACGATGGAGCTCGGCGTGGACATCGGCGGGCTTTCCGTCGTCCACCTCCGCAACGCCCCGCCCAATTCTGCCAGCTACGCCCAGCGTTCGGGCCGCGCTGGCCGCAGCGGCCAAGGCGCTCTCGTCTTCACCTACTGTTCAGGCTTTTCGGCTCACGACCGCCACTTCTTTCAGGAGCAGGCGGGGCTCGTGGCCGGAGCCGTCCAGCCGCCGCGGCTCGACCTCTTGAATCGCGAGCTGCTGCTCACGCATCTCAACGCCCTGGCGATCTCCGAAGTCGGCCTGCCGAGCCTGGATTCCGATTCCGGAAAGCAGGCGTCGCTGAAGAGCCTCGTAGACATGGACGCCCCTGGAATGCCGCTGGCCTTCTCCGTCCGGGAAGGGCTGAAGATCCCGGAAAAGAAGTTCGGTGAGATCAAAGCCTGCTTCCGAAGGGTGATTCGTGATTTTGCGGCGGACCTCGGCGAAAAGGCTCCGTGGTTCACCGACTCGTGGATCGACACCTCGCTTTCGAAGCTTGCCGACCACCTCGATGAATCACTCGGCCGGTGGCGAAAGCTTCACCAGACCGCCAAGGCGACGCTCACCAAGACGCTTGCCCGAATCGACAGCGGCACGATGGTCGCGACGAGCGATGAATACAAGCGGCTCGTTCGGCAGCAGAATCAGACGACGCGGCAGCTCAACCTGCTCGTCAACGAGTTGGGCCCGCGGTCCTCGAACCTTTCAGAGTTTTATCCCTACCGCTATCTCGCCGCGGAAGGGTTTCTGCCGGGCTACAACTTCACCCGCCTGCCCCTGCGGATCTTCATCCCGTCGGGCCAGTCGTCCGGGGATTACATTTCGCGGCCCCGGGCCATCGCCCTGCGGGAGTTCGGGCCGCTCAACGTCATCTACCACAACGGCCGCAAGTTCAAGGTCAACCAGCTCGTGCTGCAGTCTCCCGAAGACGCCCTCACCGATGCCAAGGTGAGCACGAAGGTGGGCTACTTCCTCACCGGCGAGCAGAAGCTCCTGGAGAACTGCCCATTCTCCGGCGTGAGCCTGGCCGACAATGCCAACAAGGATTTCCTGACCGACCTCATCGAGATGCAGGAATCGAAGGCGGAAGAGATCGACCGCATCTCCTGTGAGGAGGAGGAACGCCTCTCCCGTGGTTTCGAGATCGACACGTTCTTCACCGTCGAAAACCTCGACCGCGTCCGCAAGGCCGTGGCTCGGTCGGGCGAGAACCGCCTCCTCAATCTCCGCTACCTTCCTGCTGCCCGGCTGGTCTACGTGAATCGCAAGTGGCGCACGTCGCAGCACGTCGGCTTTCCGCTCGGCATGGTCAATGGCTTCTGGAAGCCGAAGATCCCTGACCCGCCCAAGGACGCCGCCCAGCAGGCCGAACCTCATCGGCTCGTGTCACTGATGACATCGAACACGGCCGACGCTCTCTACATCGAGCCGGTCCAGCCGCTCGGTCTCACTGCCGGAGGGGTCATCTCGCTCCAGCATGCCCTCAAGCGGGCGATTGAGGCGGAGTTTCAGGTGGAGCCAGCGGAGATCGGCGTGGTGGCCGTCGGCAACATGGCTGCCCCGAACATCCTTATTTACGAGGCGGCGGAGGGGAGTCTTGGCATCCTCTCGCGGTTCGCCGACGATCCGGGCGTCTTGCATCGGATCGTGAAGCAGGCCCAGAAGATCTGCCGATTCGACGATCTCGACTACAAGGCGAAGGCCTCCTACGACGATCTCCTCAGCTACCAAAACCAGCGCGACCACAAGACGATTGATCGCTTCGAGATCAAAGAGGCCCTGGAAAAACTCCTGGCTTGCACGGTCGAGGTGCAGACGAACACCGACTACAAGAGCTACGACGACCACTACCAGACTCTCCTGCCTGCCCTCGACCCCAACTCCACGCTCGAACGCACGTTCCTCGACTACCTGCACGAGCACGGCCTTCGGCTGCCCGACTCTGCCCAAAAGCAGACGCCTGGCGTCTACAGCCAGCCCGACTTCTTCTACCGGCCCGATACCTGGCTCTTCATCGACGGCTCCGTTCATGACAAGCCGGAGGTCAAGGCCGACGACGCCAAGAAACGCGGTGAGCTTCGGGCCCAGGGCATGGAAGTGCTCGTCTATCGCTACGACGATGATCTCCCCGCGTTCGTCGCCGGCCGGCCCGACATCTTCTCCAAGGTCCGCTGACTCTCTGCAAGGATGCTTCTCGCATGGCCGCTCACCTCCAACCCGGCAAACTCGTCAGCCTTCGCGGCCGCGACTGGGTCGTTTTGCCCTCCGATGACGCCGACCTCCTCGTGGTGAAGCCGCTGGGCGGGGCGGACGATGAAACGACCGGCATCTACCTGCCGCTTGCCATCGAGCACGACAGCCCCCGCGATGCCCGGTTCCCGCCTCCGACAGCCGACGATCTCGGCGACATCGCCACCGCCCGGCTGCTCCACGAGTCGGCCCGCCTGGCCTTCCGCAACGGCGCCGGCCCTTTCCGGGCGCTTGCCAAGCTTTCCTTCCGCCCCCGGGCCTACCAGATCGTGCCGCTTGTGATGGCGCTGCGGCAGGAGATCGTTCGGCTCCTCATCGCCGACGACGTAGGCGTGGGCAAGACGGTCGAAGCCCTGCTCCTCACTCGGGAGCTGATGGAGCGGCGCCGGGTCAAGCGGTTTGCCGTCATCTGCCTGCCGCACCTGTGCGACCAGTGGCAGCAGGAAATCCGTGACAAGCTCGATATCGACGCCGTGATCATCCGCTCGAGCACGCAGGCCCGCCTCGACCGCCAGATCCACGGCGACACGAGCGTCTACGACTTCTACCCCTACCAGATCATCAGTATCGACTACATCAAGGCCGCCAACCGCCGCGATGTGTTCGTCGAGCAGTGCCCGGAGCTCGTGATCGTGGACGAGGCCCATGCCTGCGCCCGCCCCGAGGGTGCCTCGGAGAAGCAGCAGCAACGGTTTCACCTGCTGAGCCGGCTCGCGGCCAACCCTGAGCAAAACATCGTGATGCTCACGGCCACACCCCACAGTGGCAAGCAGGACGAGTTTCATTCACTGCTCGGCCTGCTGAAGTCCGACTTCGAAACGCTCGACCTCCCCACATCGTCGCAGGCCCAGCGCCGCGAACTCGCCAAGCACTTCGTGCAGCGCAAGCGGGCCGACGTCGAAAAGTGGCTCGGCGAAGACACGCCGTTCCCCACCCGCGAGGCCTTCGAGGTGGCCTACGGGCTCACCCCCGCCTACGCCGCCTTCTACGACGACATCCTGGGCTTCGCGAGAAAACTCGTCTCAGCCGATCCGAAGGCCGGTTCGCGCCGCACGCGGGCCCACTACTGGACGGCCCTCGCCCTTCTGCGCGGCGTGATGTCGAGCCCTGCTGCCGGCGTGACGATGCTGACTACGCGGCTGGACAAGCTGCGTTCCGAGGCCGGTGACGAAGATGAGGGCACCGCTGTTGCCGCCGACCCGCAGGACAATCCGGTCGCAGACACCGACGACCTGGCCCTTGCCGACACGGCTCCCACCCAGCTCGTCGAGACGGGCGACTGGACCGACACGCAGAAGAAGCAGCTCCGCGACTTCGCGAAGCGGCTTGAAACCCTCACCGGGGCCACGCACGACGCCAAACTGAAAACGCTCGCCGACCTGGTCGAGGATTGGCTTGCGAAAGGATTTCACCCCGTCGTTTTTTGTCGGTTTATCCCCACGGCCAACTACCTCGGCGAGCAGCTGAAGGGGCTGCTCGCAAAAAAGTTTCCCAAGCTCGAACTCCAGGTCGTCACGAGCGAAGACCCCGACGAAGTCCGCAAGGAACGAATCGCGGGGATGGAGCCGGCCAAGCAGCGGGTGCTGATTGCCACCGACTGCCTCTCGGAGGGTATCAACCTCCAGGAGCTGTTTACCGGGGTCATCCACTACGACCTCCCCTGGAATCCCAACCGCCTCGAGCAGCGGGAAGGCCGCGTCGATCGCTTCGGCCAGACCGCCAAGACGGTAAAGGCCTGCCTGGTCTATGGGGCCGACAATCCGATCGATGGCGTCGTGCTCGACGTCCTCCTCCGCAAGGTGCGGGAGATCAAGAAGGCCACGGGCATCAACGTTCCCTTTCCGGAAGACTCGCAATCGATCATCGACACGATTACGCAGGCCCTGCTCCTCAATCCCGACCGCAAGATCGGCGTCCGCAAGGGCCCAAAGCAGACGGAGTTTGATTTCAGCGAGTGTGATGAGGCGAAGGCCGCCGAGAAGATCGTCTCGACGAAGATTCGAGAAGCCGCCGAACGCGAAAAGGTCTCGCGCGGCATCTTCGCGCAGAATGCGATCCAGGCCGCCGAGATCGAGCAGGATCTCAAAACAGTCGACGAGGCGATCGGCGACCCGCGGGCGGTAGAGGAGTTTGTCGTCGGCGTCCTGCAGAACCTGTTCGGCGTCCAGGTCACGCCCGACAAAAAGGAAGACGGCTTTCATGTCGTCACGGCCAACTTCCCGCCCCAACTGCAAAACATCCTGCCGCCGGGCAACACGGTGGCCATCTCCTTCGTCTCTCCCGCGCCGAAGGGGTTTTATTACCTGGGGCGAAACAACCGGTTCGTCGAGCAGCTCTGCCAGATCGTGATGGCTCACACGCTCGCCCGGCAGGGCGCCAAAGCCGCCCGGGCCGCCGTCATCCGCACCCGCGACGTCTCGCGGAAGACCACTCTCCTGCTCTTCCGCTGCCGCAACGTCATCGAGCAGGCACGCGACCGCCATGCCAATCCGCATCAGATTGTCGCCGAGGAAATGCTCCTCTGGGGCTGGCGGGGCACGCTCGACGATCGCGACTTCCTCACGCACGACGAGGCCAAGGCGACGCTCTCCGTAGCCCGCGCGTCGAGCGACCTCTCGGCCCCGGCCCGGGCGAATTTTCTGTCGGCCGAACTCGAAGCTCTCGCCGGCCTCGACGACGAGTTCACCGCGATCGCGGAAGAGCAATCGAAACGGCTTGTGGCGGCCCACGAGCGGTTTAGCGCCCTTATGGACAAGGCTCGTTACCAAGTGGTCTACCCCGTCCTCCCGATGGACCTGCTCGGCATCTACGTCCTCCTGCCCGAAGTAGCGGGCTCGGGAGGCACGCCATGAACTACCCGAGCATCCGCATCGAGGGGGCGATCCTCTCGCCAGACATCATCGACCGGCTCGAAGACATGCCGGGCCAGAAGCCCGCCGACTTCGGCCTCGACTCTGGCGGCAAGGTCAAGGACGAAATCGCTGCGGCCTGGGCCGATGCCCAGGACTACTGGCGGATCTTTCAGCGGAAGATCGACACGCTCAAGCCCGACGTCACGGCGACCACCGAGACTCGCAACCTGTGGATCGTCCCCCTGCTCCGTCTGCTCGGCTACGACCTCGAGTTTCAGAAGGCGGGAGCCGAGATCAATGGCAAGACCTACGCCATCTCCCACCGCATCACCAACCGGGGCAACACGCCCGTCCACATCGTCGGCCTCCGCGACCCCGCCGGCCTCGACCGCAAGCCCGCCAATGCCACGCTCCGCATGTCGGCCCACGCCGTCGTCCAGGAGTTCTTGAACCTTGATGAGCAGCTCTATGGGTTGGTGACGAACGGCCGGATGCTCCGCCTCCTCCGCGATTCCTCGCGGCTTATCAAGCAGAGCTACCTGGAGTTCGACCTCGACCGCATCTTCACCGACGGTCTCTTCGCGGATTTCGCGATCCTCTACCGGCTCCTCCACGCCACCCGCCTGCCCCTCTCGTCCGAGGCGGCTGCCGAAAGCCTGATCGAGCGGTATCACCAAGACTCCCTCGACTCCGGCGCCCGCATCCGCGAGGGCCTATCAGCTGCCGTCGAAAACGCGATCCTGACGTTCGGCAATGGTTTTCTTGCTCACCCGGCCAACGACACGCTCCGTCAGCGGCTGGCCTCCGTCACGCTCACCGCCGACGAATACTACAAGTCGCTCCTGCGCCTGATCTACCGGCTGCTTTTCTTGATGGTGATCGAGGAGCGGGGCCTCGTGTTTCCCGACGCGACCACGAAGCGGCAGCGCGACACCTACATGCGGTTCTACAGCGTCCAGCGGCTGCGGAACCTCTCCGAAAAGCGGTCGCTCGCCGACAAACGCCAAAACGACCTCTGGCTGGCCTTGCTCTCCACCTTCCGACTTTTCGAAGCCGGCGGACCGGGCGCGAAACTTGGCCTCAAGCCGCTCGACGGCGATCTCTTCCGGGCCGAGGCGCTGGGTGACCTGGAAATCTCGCAGCTCGGCAACGACGCCCTTCTCACGTGCCTCCGCTCGCTCGGCCTCTATCAGCACCCGACGTCGAAGCAGCTCATTCGCGTCAACTACGCTGCGCTCAATGTCGAAGAGTTCGGCTCGGTCTACGAGGGGCTTTTGGAGTACGAGCCCACAGTCGACACCGCCTCCGGCCCGGTTCCGACGTTCGCCTTCAAGCGGGGCGACGAGCGTTCCGCCACCGGGTCTCACTACACACCCGACGATCTCGTCCAGCCGCTCATCAAGCACTCGCTCGACCATCTGATCGCAGACCGGCTCAAGAAGCCCGATCCCGAGAAGGAACTCCTCGACCTCCGCGTGGCCGACATCGCCTGTGGCTCGGGCCACATCCTGCTCGCGGCTGCCCGGCGGATCGCCACGGAGCTGGCGATCGTCCGCACCGGCGAGGAGCAGCCGTCGCCCACGGCGTTCCGAACGGCCCTCCGCGACACGATCCGCTCGTGTATCTACGGCGTAGACCTGAATCCCCTCGCCGTTGAGCTCTGCAAAGTCGCCCTCTGGCTGGAGGCCCATAACCCCGGCGAGCCACTCAACTTCCTTGACCACCGCATCAAGTGCGGAAACGCGATCGTCGGCTATGTTAACCGCGAGGAAGTCGATGCCGGCGTGCCCGACGAGGCCTTCGCGAAACTGCCCAGTGACGATCCTGAGGTCGCCAAGAAGATCCGGGCCCGCAACAAGAGCGAACGCAAGAGCCGCGATCAGAAGAAGTTCGCGTTCACGAAGGATCGGCAGGGTCAGATCGATGCCGTCCTCGACAAGTGGAAGACGATCGCGGCGATGCCGGAGCGGGCCCCCGCCGAGATCGACGCCAAGAAGGCCGCCTTCGATGCCTTCATGTCGAGCGGTGCGGCGTTCGTGCTCAAGCAGATTGCGTCGATCCCGATCGCGCAGTTCTACCTGCCGCGGACGCCCGAGAACGAACAAAAGATCGTCACCGACGAGGCGTTTCGGGAATACTGGTCAGGAGAGCGATTGCCGCAGGGGCAGGCACCGGCGGCTGCCGTCGGCGTCGCCGCAAAGAAGCGGTTCTTTCATTGGTTCCTGGAGTTTCCCGAGATCATCCAGCGGGGCGGGTTTGATTGCATCTTAGGCAACCCGCCCTACCTTGGCGGCAAGGCTTTGAGCGGCACCTACGGACACGAGTTCTGCAACTACGTCAAGTACGGCTACGCTCCGACAGGGTTAAGCGAGCTCGTTGTGTTTTTTCTACGGCGGATTGCCACCCTCCTGAGGGCAAGTGGCTTCACAGCGTTCATCACAACTAACTCAATTAAGGACGGCGATATCCGCAAAGATGGCCTGGAACAGGTGGTCAGCCAAGGTGGAAGCATCGCCTTCGCAGTAAGAGGCATTCGATGGCCAGGGCGAGCAAACCTTGTCGTTTCACTTCTCGCGATCCACAAGGGCAAATGGGAGAAGCCGTGCGTTCTTGATGGCAAAGTAACGACTACCATCACGCCGCTGCTTGAAGACACACAGGACGCGGGCAGCCCGCACATCCTCACCGAGAACGCCTCGAAGGTCTACCAAGGCTCGGTTGTGCTTGGCGATGGGTTCGTGCTCGACCCTGAGCTGGCACACGCCATGCTTGCGTCGCACAAAGCCAATAATGATGTTGTGCGGCGAATAGCCAATGGGGCAGAGATTAACGGCGAGCCGCTGCAAACCAGCAACAGGTGGGTAATTAGTTTTTCCGATTGGCCCCTAGAGAGAGCGCAACGCTATCCCGAGCCATTTGCTCACGTAGAGCGCAACGTCAAGCCAGAACGCGCAGCCCTATCACAGAATGAACGCTACAGAAACGCGCGTGTGAGGTGGTGGCAGTTCATTTGGCCTCGGCCTGAGCTTTACGCACAGATTTCGGTCCTGCCGCGATGCTTCGTTGCAGCCGCCACCACAAAGTACCTCAGCGTTTCTGCGGCGAGCCCAAACTGCATTTATTCTCACGCTCTGTTTGTCTTTGCAACTGACAAATGGGACGTGAGAATAAATGCAGTTTGGGCTCGCCGCAGAAACGCTGAGGTACTTTGTGGTGGCGGCTGCAACGAAGCATCGCGGCAGGACCGAAATCTGTGCGT
>JBJTPO010000585.1:0-9787 GCA_046075145.1 Planctomycetota bacterium | reverse complement strand
CCGCCGTTGAGATACGGATACGCCTTCGTGGCGTGGTAGTGGTAGCGGCCCCGGTCGTCCTCGTGACCGCCCATCCAGTCGAGCCCCGTCACCCGGGAGCCGTCGGGCTCGGTGAAGCCGAAGATCGGATAGCCGTCGAGGGCGTAGGCGATCGGCTTGCCCGCGCCGACCACCTTCTCCAGGTGCACGGGCGCACGGTGATAGTGATAGTCGTCGGCCCGGCCGCAATGGCCGCCGTAGTCGTCGAGCTCACCGATCGCAAAGGCGTCTTCGCCTCGGTTGTTGAGCGGGTTGAAGATCGGGATCCCGTTCACCGCCACGGCGATCGCGCCCCGGAGGAAGCGGTCCTTCGTCGAGGCCGGCTCGGCCGCCCGCACCGGATGGAGTGGGATCTGCCAGGCGTTGGCGCCCGTGTAGGGCTGCGGCAGCGGCACCTGCTGCTGCCAGTTGCGGATGCCCACCATCAGCGGGTGGTCCGGAATCCCGTTCGACTCGACGTAGAACCAGCGGTCGTCGCGGCGGGTGGCGACGGCCTTGCGTTTCTCGAACGGAGCGAAGGCGGCGGCGATGTCGATGGTGGCGTCCGCAGGCTTGCGGGCCGCGGCGAGCAGGAACGCCGACCGCCGAGCTTCCCGCTGCGTTCCCGCAGGCTCGGCCGCGGCGTCGGGTCGCGCGGCGGCTTCCCGAGCCCCATCGTCCTCCGCGCGATGCCGGTGCCACGGATGGGCATCAGCGCTGTCGGCGGCTCCGATGCAGGCGAGGATGGCGAGGCTCCAGGCCAGTCGCCCCGTCGTCGATCCGGTTGCGGGTGCGATCATGGTCATTCCTGTGGGGACGGCCTGCCGGGCTTGCCCCGCTTCCCGGGACCGGCAGCTTTGTTCCGGCGTTTCTCGGCCGCTGGCGGGGCGGCCGGATCGAAGTCGGGGTTGGGTGTCGGCAACTGGGCCTGCACCGCCGCCAGCGATTCCTCGAGGCGAGCCCGCAGGCGGGCGGCGTCGGCCGGCCTAGCGGCGGCGAGGTCGTCCTGTTCGCCGCGATCCCGCTCCAGGTCAAACAGCCTCACGCTGTCGTCCTCGTACATCGTGATCAGTTTGAGGTCGCCCACGCGGATCGCCGAGTGGGGCGTGTGGCCGCTCTGGTAGTGCGGAAAGTGAAACAGGAGCCCGTCCCGTGGCCGCGCGACGTCCCCCTCGCCCCCGTGCGCCACCAGGCCGGCGATGCTGCCTCCTTCGAGCGCCTGCGGCAGCGATGCCACCGGCACGCCGGCCCACTCGCAGAACGTGGGAAACAGGTCGTAGCCCACGATCGGCACGTGGCACCACGAGTCGGCGGCGATGCCCGGGCCGCGGATGATGAAGGGCACGCGGATGCCGCCCTCCCAGACCGATCCCTTACCGCCGCTGAGGCCGCCGGCCCGGCCGCCCCCCTTGCCACCCCCGCCCCCGGAGCCGTTGTCGGAGGTGTAGATCACGTAGGTCGTGCCGGTGAGGCCGAGCCGGTCGAGCGCGGCGAGCACCCGGCCCACGCCGGTGTCGAGATCCTCGGTGATCGCCGCCACGGCCGTCCGCCGGTCGTCACGGGCGCCGAGTCGTTCGGCGTACTTCTCCAGCGTCGCCTCCAGGGCGTTGCCGGGCGCATGGAGGGCGTTCCACGAGAGCTGGATGAAGAACGGTTTGCCCGCCTCCTTGCTCTCGGCCATGAAGGCCTCCGCGCGGTCCGCCATCCCGAAGATGTCCACGGGGTTGGGATCGCGAAACTCGGAGGCGTTCTCGTTGCCCGTGTCGCCGTCGTGCGCGTCGTAGCCGTGTGCGCCAGGGCCGCCGCCCTGGATGTGCCACTTGCCGTAGTGGGCCGTGCGGTATCCCGACTGGTGGAGCAATTCGCCGATCGTCACCTCGGCGGCGGCGATCTGCTTGATCAGCGTTGGTTCGCGGAGCTTGTGGCCCTGCTCGGGTGGCGCCGCCTTCGTCCAGTGGAGGGCCGCCGGGCTCCGGCCGGTCTGAAGGCTGATCCGGGTCGGCTAGCAGACCGGCGCGGGGGCGTAGGCGTTGGAAAACCGCATACCCTGCGCGGCGAACTTCTCAAGGTTCGGGGTGTGGAAGATTTGGCTGCGGGAACCGGTGGCGTCGGGCGCCATCGCCACCGACAGACCGTCCCAGCCTTGGTCATCGGCCAGCATCAGAATGATGTTGGGCCGCTCGGCGGCGCAGGCCACCGACGCGACCGCCACGAGCGCACCGGCGCAGGTGAGGGTCGAAGTGAGGGTCCAGGCGCCGGCGCGGTGACTCAGGTTCATCGGGGGCGGCCTCCGGGGGGCCGCCGGCCACCGCCCTTTGGTGGACCTCGGGGCACGAGGTTGTTGAGGTTCGTGAAATCGGGCCGTTGTTTGCCATCCGGAGGCTGGGCGACCCGGTGGCGGAACACGACCGTGTTGTCGAGCTTCACGTCATCGGTCCAGATGAACGTGGCCCCGGCGAAGTCGGCCTCGAAATAGGGCTGCTTCGGGTCGATTTCCTGCTCGGTGTACTCGCGGGCCCGCCCCCAGCCGCTGTCGTCGAAGTCGACCGCGAACCAGTCGGCGGGCAGCGGCGTGTTTTCCACCCGGGGATTGGTCGTGTCGCCGCCGACCGGCCCATGCGAGAAGCACTTCGCCTTCCAGGAGCCATCGGTCACGGTACCGTCGCCGAACTTGAGGATGAAGCCGCCGTCGCCGATGTTCGTGTTGGCGTATTCCATGCCGGTCTTCGGATCGGCGTTGTCGCGGGCGAGCACCGCGATCGTCATCGGATAGGCGGGCAGGATGTCCACCGAGATCACGTTGTGGGGGACGAAGGCGATCGAGTCCACCGCCACGAGTTGGCCGTTGACGAAGAGCTGAAACCAGTTGTCGGCGTAGACGGTGGCCCGGATGGTGTCGGCGATCTGCGGCTTGCGGACGGGGGCGGCCGGGGGCTGGGCGGCCGGCCGGGTGGCGCACCATGCCACCAGGCACAAGGCCAGACAGAGGGCCACCGAGCGTGAGCGATTGGGTCGTGGGGTCGTCATCGCGGGCTCCGGGGCGATTCACCATTCAACGGCCCGGCGGGAGCAAGGTTGTGGCGTCGCCCCGTGGCGGCCGGCTGGCCGCGGGTTTCCGCGCCGTGGCATGCCCTTTGCACGGAATGGTGTCGTGCAACTTCCGGCCCTGTGGCCGGTTCAAGTCGGAAGCGGCACGCGGCCCGGCACTTCCCCACCCCGAACGACCATCCGGAGGACGCCATGAACGGGAATCACGACACCGGCCGATCGGCGCACAATGCAACGCGCGCCGCAAAATGCCACACCCGGGCGGCCGACCGCCGTCGCCGTTCGGCCCGTTCGCGGCTGCTTTCGCTGGAACGATTGGAGCCCCGCGCCCTCCTGGCCGTCGCGCCCCTGCCCGTCCAGTCGTTCGACGGCAGCGGCAACAATCCGGCCCACCCGGAGTGGGGCAGCACCGACGAGCAACTGCTCCGCCGATCCTCCGCGGCCTACGGCGACGGCATCTCAAGCCCGGCGGGTGCCGATCTCCCCAATGCCCGGCTGGTGAGCAACCTCCTGGCCGCCAGTCCGGAAGGGGGCGTCACGAACGACCGCGACTACACGGCGATGGCCTACGCCTGGGGGCAGTTTCTCGACCATGACATCGGGCTCACGGACGGCGCCACACCGCGCGAGCGGCTTTCGATCACCGTTCCGACGGGCGACCCCTGGTTCGATCCGGCCGGCACCGGCGGGATGACGATCCCCATGTCGCGGTCGGCGTGGGATCCCGCCACCGGCACCAGCGCGAGCAACCCGCGACAGCAGCTCAATCGGATCACGGCGTTTATCGACGGCTCCCAGGTCTATGGTTCCGACGCGACCCGGGCGGCGGCCTTGCGCGGGTTCGTCGGTGGCCGGATGAAGACCAGCGCCGGCGACTTGCTCCCGTTCAACACCACGGGGCTCGCCAATGCCAACGACGCGCACGTGGTGGCCGACTCGCAGCTCTTCCTCGCCGGCGACGTCCGCGCCAACGAAAACCCCGAGCTTGCCTCGCTCCAGACCGTGTTCGTGCGCGAGCACAATCGGATCGCGGCGGCGGCGGCCGTCCGAAATCCTGGCTGGTCCGACGAGCAGCTCTTTCAGCACGCCCGCCGCGTGGTGATCGCCGAACTGCAGCAGATCACCTACAACGAGTTCCTGCCGGCGCTGCTGGGGGCGAACACGCCCGCCAGCGCCGCCCTGCGGGCCTACCGCGGCTACCGGAGCGAGGTGAATCCGGGAATCGCCACCGAGTTCTCGACGGCCGGTTTCCGCGTCGGGCACAGCATGCTGGGCTCCGACATCCAGTTCCTCGACGACAACGGCAGCCCCGTACGGGACGAGATGCGGCTGAAGGATGCGTTCTTTGATCCCCGCCCCGTCTCGGAGGTGGGCATCGACCCGCTCCTCAAGTATCTCGCGAGCGATCGGGCCCAGGAGATCGACACCCAGGCGGTGGATGACGTGCGGAACTTCCTCTTCGGTGCTCCCGGCCAGGGAGGCTTCGACCTCGTCGCCCTCAACATCCAGCGCGGCCGCGATCACGGCCTCGCCGACTACAACACGGTGCGGGTGGCCTACGGCCTGCCCCGAGTGACGAGTTTTGCCGAGATCACCCCCGACGCGTCGGTGCGGCAGGCTCTGGAGCAAGCCTACGGCAGCGTCGACAAGGTCGATCTTTGGGTGGGCGGCCTGGCGGAAAAGCACCTGCCAGGCTCGAGCCTCGGGGCGACGTTCACGAGAATCATCGTGGACCAGTTCATGCGGCTCCGCGACGGCGATCGCTACTGGTATCAGAACGTGCTGCCCCCAGCGATGGTGCGGTCGATCCAGGCCACGACGCTGGCCGACGTGATTCGGCGGAACACGGGGCTGAAGAACCTGCAGTCCGACGTATTCATGTTCCGGACCTCGGTGGGTGGAGTCGTGTTCGGCGACCGCAACGGGGATGGTGTCCGCCAGTCGATCGAACCGGGTCTCGCCGCGGCGGTGGTCACGCTCGTGGACTCCGCCGGGGCGACCGTCGCCCGCACGCGGACCGACGCCCGCGGAGCCTTCGTGTTCGATCACCTCGACCTGGGCTCCTACCGCGTCGTCGTCACCGCGGCCGGTGGCGGTGCATCGGCCACGAGCCGAACGCTGGCGGTCACGAAGGGGGGCGACATCCGCGGCCTGGATCTCGGCCTCGCCGTCGCGCCGCCGCCTGCCCACCGGCCTCCCGCGGCCCCCAGGCCCCCGGTCAGCGGCCCGGGCACACAACCCGGGACCGAATTGCCGCGGGCCGCCTTCGCGGCGCTCGCCGCAGGACTGCCCGCGGCAGAGGCTTCGACCACGCAGGCGGCAGCCCCGAGGCGCTGATGCGCGGGGCGGCGCCGACGCGATCCGGCGGTGCCGCGATCAGTCGCCCTTGGATCCCGGCAGCGGGCCCTTGGTCGCCAGCCGCACGCGGCAGAGGAGCGAGTCCGCCGTGATGTAGAGCGTTCGCCCATCGTCGCCGAAGCCGCAGTTGGCCGTGGCCTGGCCGGTCAGGAGCGTGCCGAGGTGGGTGCCGTCGGGAGCGAATACGAGCACGCCCCCCGGCCCGGTCGCGAACAGGTTGCCCGCCGTGTCCACCTTCAGGCCGTCCGGATTGCCGCGGCTGGTCTTGGCGAGGTCCGTGGCGTCGAAGAACACGCGGCCCCCGGTCTTACCGTCGGCGAGCGAGCCATCGGCGGCCACCCGAAAGGCCCGCCAGATCGGGGCCTTGGGGTCGGACTGGGCGACGTAGAGGGTCCGGCCGTCGGGCGCGAAGGCGATCCCGTTCGGGCGGGTCATCGTGTCGCATTCGAGTGAGAGCGTGCCGTCGGTCGCGAGCCGATAGACGCCGCAGAAGTCGAGTTCCCGGCGGGCGTCGTTCCAGCCCTGGGGCAGTCCGTAGGGCGGGTCGGTGAAATAGATCGCCCCCGAGGCATGGACGGCCACATCGTTGGGGCTGTTGAGCCGCTTGCCCTGAAAGGAGTCGGCGAGCGTCTGCTTGCCGCCACCGGGCTCGAGCCGCGAGACGCGACGGTCGCCGTGCTCGCAGCAGATCAGCCGCCCTTGGTGGTCGAGCGTGAGGCCGTTGGAACCCCGCTCGCGGCCGTACTCGGCCGGCCCGGTGAAGCCCGCCGGTTCCAGGAAGATGTCGAGCCCCTTGCCCGGCTGCCAGCGATGGATGCGGTTGTGCGGGATGTCCGAAAACAGCAGGCAGCCGGCCGGGAGGCCCGCCCTGTCGCTCGACACCCAGACCGGCCCCTCGCTCCAGGCGAAGCCCGAGGCCAGCACCTCGATCACGGCCTCCGGCGGCACGAGCGCGTCGAAGCGGGGATCGAGCCGCTCGATCGAGCCCACGGTCGGGAGCAGGTCGGGGCCCGGCTCGGCGGCGGGCAGGGCCGACGACCCGAGCAGGACGCCGACGAGGGCGGCCACGAGCCAGGCGAACGCGTGCGGGGCAGGGCAGGCCATGGCGTGGGCTCCGAAGGGCATGCGAGCTGGAGGCCGGATCGCGACCGATGTCGCGAACGCGGCGAGAGTCTATCGCAGGTCGACGGCCTCATCATGCTGCCGCGGGGCATCACCCGTGTTGGTCGCGAACAGGATCGTGACGGCGGCCATGCCCAGGCCGAAGATCAGGATCAGTGCCAGGGCGATCCCCAGCGCGCAGCCCGCGCGGCCGTCGTCGGCGGTGAGCGCGGCGAGCTGGTCCGGGTCGTGGCCGATGCCGGTGGGCACGGTGGATGCCGCGTCACCTCGCGGATCCTGCTGGTGGCGGTTCACCGACCCATCGAGGGCGAGCAGGAAGCTGCGGGCATGGCGAAAGAAGAGCACGGGAAAGGCGACTGCCACGACCAGGCAGGCGGCCAGCGCCGTTTCGTGTGAGACCCCGGCGACCAGCACCAGCAGCGCATACAGCGCGCCGGTGACGATCACGGTGACGCCGTAGTTGATGTAGATGCTGCCGAGATAAAAACCCGGCTCCCGGAGGAACGACGCCCCGCAGGCCCGGCAGGCCTCGTGCATCCGAAACCAGCCGCGAAAGAGCGGCCCGTCGCCGCAGGCCGGGCAGCGCAGGAGTCCTCCGCGGGCGAAGGCCGTGAGACGGGATGCCCCGTGGGCTGGGCGACTGCTGGGCGTATCCATGCTCGTGAGACGGCATCGTGGCCGTGACGCCAAGGGCGGTCAATCAGCGGGCTTTCCCCGGCGAGTGCGCACCGCGGGGCGGCAGCGGCAATCGGACAGGTCGAAACCGGCAATCCTCGGGATGAGCCGAGCGGTGCGCCGCGTTGAAGGGCCTCCGGGGGCGGGTTAGACTTCCTATCCTGGGGAAAACCGCATCTTGAGGCCGGATCGCATCGATATGGAAGCGTCGTTTAAAAACAGCCGTGCGGTTGGTGTGGCCACTGCCTGCCTCGTGGCCGTCGCGGCCTCGGGCTGCGGTTCGCGCGACAAGGCGGGCGACGGCGGCGGGGCGGCCGCGTCGCTGCCGCCGGTCAAGGTGATCGCGTTCGACGAGTCGGCCGCGGTGCTCCAGGGCATCGCCGACGGCACGGTCGTGGGCACGATCGTCCAGAACCCGTTCCAGTACGGCGCCAAGAGCATCGAAACGCTCCATGCCTTGAAGGAAGGCAAGGCCGACGCGATTCCCGAGGGCAAGTTCATCAACATCCCGGCCCGCGTCGTCCTGGCCGACGGCTCCCGCAAGGAGTTCGCCGGAGCCGAGGTCGTGCCGGTGGCCACGTTTCGCGAGGAGCTCAAAAAGCTGCTGGCCGGGGGCGCAGCCGCCGCCGCGGGCGAGGGGCCGGAATACGCCTTCATCACCAATGGCGTGGCCGACTTTTGGACCATCGGCAAGGCGGGCGCCGAGAAGGCCGCCGCGGATCTCGGCGTGAAGGCGGCCGTGATCATGCCGAGCTCCATCACCGACCAGACCCGTAAGATCGAGGACCTGCTCACGCGCGGCACGGCAGGCATCGCCATCAGCCCGATCAATCCGGCCAACCAGGGGGAGGTGCTCGCCAAGGCCGCCGCCGTCACGACCCTCATCACCCACGACAGCGACGCCCCCGACTCGCCGCGGCAGGTCTACATCGGGATGGACAACTACGAGGCCGGGCTGATCTGCGGCAAGCTCGTCCGCGACGCCCTGCCCGCCGGCGGCAAGGTGATGCTCTTCATCGGCCGGCTCGACCAGGACAACGCCCAGCGCCGCAGGCAGGGCTGCATCGACGGGATCCTGGGCCGCGAGCCCGACGCATCCCGCCGCGATGATCCTGGCGCCGTGGTCACGAGCGACGACGGCAAGTATGAAGTCCTCGGCACGATGACGGACCAGTTCGACCGGGCCAAGGCCAAGGCCAACGCCGAGGACGTGCTCCTGCGGCATCCCGACGTGGCCGCGATGGTCGGCTTGTTCGAATACAACCCGCCCCTGATCCTCGAGGCGCTCGAGCGGGCCGGCCGGCTCGATCGGCCGGCGGCCAAGTGAACGCAGCCGCGGCCCCGCCGGTCGCGGTCCCGCTCGTCGAAGTGACGGGGATCTCGAAGCGGTTTCCCGGCGTGCGAGCCCTCGACCAGATCTCGCTCCGCGTGGGCCAGGCCGAGGTGCTGGCCCTGATCGGCGAAAACGGCGCGGGTAAGTCGACGCTCCTCAGGATCCTGGCCGGCGTGCAGTCGCCGGACGAGGGCGAGATGCTCGTGGCCGGGCAGGCCGTGCGGTTTCGCGGTGTGGAAGACGCGCTCGAGGCCGGGATCGCGCTGATCCACCAGGAGCTGAACCTCGCCGACAACCTCGACGTCGCCGGCAACATCTTCCTCGGCCGCGAACCGCGGCGGCTCGGACTCCTCGATCTGGCCGCGATGCGGCGTGAGGCGGCCGAGTGGCTCGCGCTCGTGGGCCTCGACCTCGATCCGGCGACGCCGCTGGCCCAGTTGCCGATCGGGCGTCAGCAGCTCGTGGAGATCGCCAAGGCGCTCTCCACGCGGGCCCGGCTCCTGATCATGGACGAGCCGACGAGTTCCCTCTCGGCCCGCGAGACGGAGACGCTCTTCCGGGTCGTCAAGGATCTCCGCCGCCGCGGCGTGAGCGTGATCTGGATCTCACACCGCCTCGGCGAGGTCAAGGAACTCGCCGACCGCGTCGTGGTGCTCCGCGACGGCCGCAACGCCGGTGAGAGCGCCGATCGCGCGGAGATCGAGCACGAACGGATGATCCGGATGATGGTGGGCCGCGACATCGACCGCCTGGCCCGGCGGCCGAGCCACCCGCCGGGCGACGTCGTGCTCGTGGCGCGGGAGCTGCGCACGGCCGCCCACCCGGCCCACGCGATCTCGCTCGAGGTGCGGGCCGGCGAAATCGTGGGGATCGCGGGGCTCGTCGGCGCCGGCCGAACGGAACTCCTGACGACGCTCTTCGGGATCACGCCTGCGGTGGCCGGGAGCGTCGCCGTGGCGGGTCGGACCGTGACGCCGCGGTCGCCGATCGAGGCCATTGCGGCCGGGCTCGCGCTCGTGCCCGAAGACCGCAAGCAGCAGGGTCTCGTGCTCGAGATGGCCGTGCGGGAGAACATGTCGCTCGTCTCGCTCTGGCCCGCGAGCCGGGCAGGATTCATCGACTTCGCCGGCGAGCAGCGGCTGGCCGCCGAGATGATGCCGGCGTTGGCGATCAAGACCTCCGGCGACCGGCAGGCGGTCCAGTTTCTCTCGGGCGGCAACCAGCAGAAGGTGG
>JBJTPO010000584.1:0-1266 GCA_046075145.1 Planctomycetota bacterium | reverse complement strand
CCCTGGCGGGGTGTGCAGGCTGTGCCGTGCCGCTCTCGGAGGGGCTTCGTGTGTGGGCCACGTTCTGCGGAGGAGCGTGGGTAGACTCGAGGCTCTGCAAGCCTTTCGTGAGCGAACCTCCTCGCATCGAACGAAACCCCGAGCCTCCATGGGCTTCCACCGAATCCGCACCACGCTCGTGATCGGCCTGCTAGCGGCCACGGCCGTGTGGCTGAACCTGCACGCCCCGACGCTGTTTTTCGATACGCAGATGATGATCGGCGGCAGCCTGGGCATCTTTGCCCTGCTGCAGTTTGGGTGGCCGGGGCTTGTCGTCGGCCTGGCCGCCTTGGCGGTGACATATGTGCGGTGGGGCCATCCCTTCGAGTTGATCGTAGGCACGGGGTTCCTCGTGTGGCTGCAGTTCTTCCTCGTGCGGTTCAACGGCGGCCGCACCAACCGCGGCAACGGCCGGATCCTTCTGGCTGCAGTCGCGTACTGGTTGCTGCTCGGGTTTTGGCTGGAGGTGGCCTTCTTCGGCGTCGCGTTCGGGATGGACGCGGTTGGCGCCCTCGGGCTTGGACTCAAGGAGACGGTCACGAGCCTGAGCAATGTCACGTTCGGCTTCCTGCTGTTCGCGGTCGTGCACGCTGCGCAGCATGGGTACGAGACGGGCGGCATTCGGCCCCGTGAACTCACGGTCGGCCTCGTGCTTGCATCAGTCACGCTGCCCGCCATGTTCCTCGTGTACGTGCTGTCCTTGCAGGTGAAGGACGCGACGCTGCACGCTCTCCTGACAGAGATGCAGGCGACCGGCGCGCAGGCCGCGAGCCTGGTGTCCGACGACGCCGTGAGGCCAGCCTTTCCAATCGCCGGCGGCCGTAGTCGGCACTTCGCGGTGCGAAGGGACGGCGGCATCATCGCCACATCGGCCCCCGAACTCTTCGCCCGGTTGGCCCGAGACTACGTCGAGGAGGCGCCGAGCCGGACGGGGAATGAGGGTCTCCGCATCTACCGACCCAAGACCAACGCGGCCGTGATCACGAGCGACGCCGAGTCCTATCTCTTTACGGAAGTTTCCCTGCCAGCGACGGCGGCCGACCTTCATGGCCTGCAGGTGACCGTCGTCGAGCCGCTCAATGAACTGGTGAACCTGCTCGACTATCAGCTCATTCTGCCGTCGTTCTCCGTGATCCTGGGGTTCCTCGTGGCGGGGGCTGTCGTGGGCAGCGTGGTGGATACGGTCAGCTATCGCCGCATGCAGGCCGAGCAGTCCGCCAAGGAGGC
>JBJTPO010000583.1:0-4294 GCA_046075145.1 Planctomycetota bacterium | reverse complement strand
CCTCGACTCGGTGCGGTCGCTGGAGGGCAAGATCGTTCAGCAGAAGCCCTGGATCGACCGGCCCAAGCCGCAGCCGCCGATCCCCGAGCCGCCGATGGGCAAGGGCACCGACGCCGACCTCAAGGCGATGATGGAGCTGATCGCCCTGGCCATCCAGACCGACTCCTGCCGGATCTTCACGGCGTGCAGCGGCTTCGCGGGGGGCGACTACGGCCTCAGCGGCGGGTATCACGGCTTCTCCCACCACGGCGAGCGGGAGATGGAGGTCAACGCCGTCAAGAAGATCGAGCGGGGCCAGATCGACGCCGTGGCCCACCTGATGGATCTGCTCGCGGCCCAGCCCGACCCGATCAACGGGGGCACGCTGCTCGACCACACGTCGATTCTCTACTGCTGCGGCATGGCCGAGGGACATCACACCACCCGCGACCTGCCGTTGCTCTTGGCCGGCGGCAGCTTCCGGCACGCCGGCAGCTTGGTGCTGCCGGAGGCGGATGCCAAGCGGGTCAAGGCGGCAAACCTGCTGCTTTCGATCCTTCAGGAGTTCGGTCTCGAAATCGACCGCTTTGGCACGAGCACCGGCACGCTCACCGGTCTCGAGCCCGCGCGGGTCTAGTCCGGCGGCCTGGCCGCGGTCGGCCCATGGCGAACAGGTGGCGATGATGGAGCAGAGACGCTGGCTGGCGATCGTCCGAGGAAAGCAGTACGGGCCGATGTCGTCCCGGTCGCTCGCGATCGCGGTGCGCCACGGCAAGATTGACCGCGGCGACCTGATCTCCCGGGAGGGTTCCGGGCGGTGAGTGGCGGCGGAGAAGGTTCCCGGACTGTTCGCGGCCAAGGTGACGGCCGACGAGCCGCTCGCGGCGGAGGATTCGCTTTCCGACTCGATCGCTCCCGAGCCCGCTCTGGTTCGGCCCGTCGAGCCTCCGCCGGCCGCGCCGCCGGCCGACGAGCGGGCGGAGCCGACGGAGCTTCAGCCGACGTTCGTCCCTGCCCCGCGGCGGCGGCCGGTGCGACAGGCCGGTTCGGGGCTGGCAACGACGCTCGCGGCGATCCTGCTCGTGGCCGCGTCGGCAGTCGCCGGCATGGCCGGCTACCTGCTCGCTCGGCGCGGGGTTCGCGAGGTGGCGATGGCGGAGACCGCAGCGGTCGCTGTCGCCGATCGCCCGCCGACCGCTCCAGCCCCCGAGCCGGTCGTGGCTTCATCTTCGCGGCAGCAGGTGTCCGACGCGCCTGCCCGACCGCGGGCATCGTCAGACGACGTGCCGCTCGAAGCGGCGCGGCTGACGGCGGCGAGCCCGGATCGCGAGTCGCTCGCGACCCTCGCCGTTTCCCCCGCCACGGAGCCTCCTGCAACGCCGCCTCCGGCCGCCCCCCCCCGCCGATGCGCTGTCATCCGCCGACGCCGTGGCGGAGACGCCGGTGCCCGGCCATGCAGTGCCCGAAGGAATGGCCGAGAAGGTGGCTCACCTGCGGCCCTTCCTCAGCCGCCACTGCTACGAGTGCCACGGGCCGGACACGCAGGAGAACGAGATCCGTTTCGACAACCTCTCCGACGACCTCTCCGACCCCATCGTGCTGGCCGTCTGGCAGGACGCCCTCGACCAGATCGACCTCGGGGAGATGCCGCCGCAGGAACAGTTTCGTCCGGGCGACGCGGAACTCGCGGTCGCCATCGACACGCTCACGGCGCTGCTCGACGACGCCTACGCGGCCAAGGACGGCAGCGGCGGTGAGGCCGTGGCACGACGGTTGAACCGGGCCGAACTCCGCAACACGCTTCGCGATCTCCTCTATCTCGACGGCCAGGATCTCCGCGGCCGCGAGGGGCCGGAGCTGGTGGACGTGGACGGCAACGGCATGGCCGTGAACATGACCCGCGGCCCCGTCCGCGAGTTCCCGGCCGACGAGGAGGTGCACGGCTTCGACATGATCGGTCAGAAGCTGGTGATGTCCGATTTTCTCCTGAAGCTGATCATGGGCGCGACCGAGGAGTCGCTGCTGCAGGCGACCCACACCGAACCAAAGCCGCCGACCGAGCCGCGGACGTTCGCGCCGCCGCTGCGGAAGGGGGGCGCGCCCGGGCTCGAGGGGGCCTGGATGAAGCTCGAGCAGGCGTATGGGCCGATCTTCCTCCGCTACCGGGAGCCGGGTGCGTCGGCAGGCAATCTCGGCCGCGTGGCGCCCGACGAGATCGGGCATCCCGGCGTGCCCTTCGGCGCGCGGTATCGGGTCACGTTCGAGGTGTCGGCCCACAATCAGAAGCATCCCTGGGGCGAGATGGTCGTCTCCCGGCAGGACGATCCGATGCTCGTCGGCCTGCAGGTCGCCGACACCCGCCGCGGTGGCTACGGCGACGGCAGCCCCACCTGCCGGCAGGTGCGGCAGTGGGAGATTCCCGGCGACGGCAGCCGACACACGCTCACCCACGAGCTCTACCTCGACCGCCAGTGGACCCCCTGGATCGGCCTGGAGAACGCCCCCTGGGTCAACGACCTGCGGGCGGCGCGGCTGCTGCAGAAGTTCCATCCCGATCTCTACGAGCCCGAGCCTCCGGGCGACGCGCCGGAGCCGGTCAAGCAGGCGTACGAGCCGCGGATGGTGGAAAAGCTCTTCAAGGCCGGCTATGCCGGGCCCCACGTCCGCATTCATTCCTTCACGATCGAGCCGCTTGTCGACGCCTGGCCGCCGAAGAGCCACACGTCGCTCTACGGCGTGAGCGGCTCGGAGCCCGTCCGTGATCTGTTGGTGCGCTTCGCCCGGCGGGCCGCTCCCGCGAGGAGGCCTTGCGGGCCGGCTACATGGCGATCATGGCCTCGCCGCGGTTCCTCTACCTGCATTCGGCCCACGAGCGGAGCGGCAAGCTCGATCCCCACGGGCTGGCCGAGCGGCTCGCCTACTTTCTCTGGTCGAGCATGCCTGACGACGAGCTGTTCAAGCTCGCGGAGAGCGGCCGGATCATGAAGCCTGAGGTGCTTCGCGAGCAGGTGGACCGGATGCTGGCCCACGAAAATGCCGAGGAGTTCCACCGCCGGTTCGTGGATCGCTGGCTGCGGCTCGACAAGCTCGGCTCGATGCCGCCGGGGAAGGGCGGGGCGTTCCGCTGGTATTGGGATCGTCAAATGGAGCAGGTGATGCGGGGTGAGACCTACACCTACTTCGCCAAGCTGCTCGAGGAGAACGGCCCGATCCGTGACCTGATCGACTCCGACTACACCTGGACCAACGAGCGGGGCGGCACCATTCTCTATGACCGCAACGACGTCTGGGGCAACGCCTTCCAGAAGGTGAAGCTCACCGACGCCCGCCGCGGGGGCGTGATCACCCACCCGGCCGTGCTCACCGCCACGGCCAACGGCGTGGACACCTCGCCGGTGGTCCGGGGCGTGTGGGTGCTCGAGAGCCTGCTGGGCACCCCTCCTCCTCCGCCGCCGCCCAACGTGCAGCCGCTCCCGCCGGATCTCCGGGAGGCCACGACGATCCGCCAGTCGCTCGAACTGCATCGCTCGCAGGCGACCTGCAACGCCTGCCACCGCAAGATCGATCCGCTCGGCTTCGCGCTGGAAGACTTCGACGCGGTGGGCAAGTGGCGGGAGTCGTACGGCGGCCCGAAGAACCTCAGGGTCGATCCCACCTCCACGATGGCCAACGGCGAGCAGGTGGCCGACATCGCGGCCTTGCGGGCGGTGCTGCTGAAGCGGCAGCCCCAGGTGACCTGCGCCCTGTGCGAGAAGCTCCTCACCTACGGCACGGGCCGGCTGATGGAGCCGAGCGACCGGGGCGAGATCGAGCGGATCGCGGCCCGGTTGGCCAAGTCGAAGGGCGGCCTGCGGGATCTCGTCAAGCTCGTGGTCGAGAGCGAGATCTTCCTCGCCAATTGACCGGCCCGCAGCCCGAGCGGCAGCGGGCGATGTGGCCGTTCTGCCGGCACGTTGACCACGGACTCGACACCACCCTCATCTCCCAGGCCTGAGGCTGCAAGAGTGGCGCTCGGTGCACGATCCGGGGTAGACTTTGGCCGGAGGCCTCGCATGATCGACCTACGCACGCTCGTCGGAGAAGAATGGGCGGAGTGGTACGTGCTGACGCCGGCCCAGCGCCTGGAGGAGTCGTCGAAACTCTGGCAGACCTACCTCGAACTGGGAGGTTCGCTTGACCCCGAGCCCGATCCTCAAAGTCCTTTCTACGATCCGGCGGAATGGCGTGCGCTCGCTGCTGATGGGCGGCCAGGCGTGCGTGTTGTACGGCGGGGCGGAGTTTAGCCGCGACACCGACATCCTCGTGGTGGCGGATG
>JBJTPO010000582.1:0-4370 GCA_046075145.1 Planctomycetota bacterium | reverse complement strand
ACCGCCGTTGGAAGTGGTACCTCGACCTCGGGCTCACGGAGGGCAAGCTCCAGCTCCGCGAGCACCATGCCGACGAGCTCTCGCACTACTCCGTCGGCACGGCCGACATCGAATACGCCTTTCCGTTCCTGGCGCCGGGTGAGTTCGGCGAGCTCGAGGGCATCGCCCATCGCGGCGACTTCGACCTCCGGAGCCATATGGAAGGCAAGCTCGTCCGCAAGGACGGCCAACTGGTGGTGGAGACGGGTGACGACGGCAAGCCGCGACACCGCGGCAGCGGCAAGGATCTTTCGTACTTCGACGACGTGACCCGCGAGCGGTATGTGCCCCACGTGATCGAGCCCTCCGCGGGGGCCGACCGGGCGGTGCTCGCCTTCCTCTGCGACGCCTACCACGAGGATGAGGTGCCCGACGAGGATGGCAAGCCGCGGAGCCGCACGGTGATGAAGCTCCATCCGCGGCTCGCCCCGGTGAAGGCGGCGATCCTGCCGTTGGTCAAGAAGGACGGGATGCCCGAGGTGGCGATCGACCTCTATCGCCGGCTCAAGCGGCACATGGCCTGCCAGTACGACGAAAAGGGCTCCGTGGGCCGCCGCTACGCCCGGCAGGACGAGGCAGGCACGCCTTGGTGCCTGACGATCGACGGCCAGACGCTCACCGACCAGACGGTCACGCTTCGCGACCGCGACTCGCTGGTGCAGGAGCGGGTGCCGCTCGACGAGGTGGTGGACCGGCTGCGGGATCGGCTCTGATGCGCGGAAGCGTTTCACGCAGGACCGCCCCCTGCAGCACCCCGTGGCCGCGGGTTTCCAACCTTCGGAAAAAGGTTCGCTGTCCGGGCGATCTCGGCGGGATGAAATCCCGCCGCCACTGAGTCGGGTGGCCGAGTGGCCGCCGATCTCTCAACCTCGGATTCCGACACCCATGCGCCCTGCGATCGCCACCGTCTCGAGTCTCCAGTCGCCGCTCGAGACGGTGCTCGAGGACTACGCTGCCGGCCACGTCGATGCGGTCGACCTGTGGCTCGGGCAGGTCGATGCCTATCTCAAAGAGCGGTCGGTGGCAGCCCTCCGCGAGGCGTTCGCGGGGCACGGGATCAGCCCAGTGGCGGCGAGCTTTCAGGGCGGCCTGCTGACGAGCCAGGGCGAGGCCCGCGTCGAGCATTGGAAGACATTCGAGGGGCGGCTAACGCTGTGTCGCGATCTCGGCGTTCTGGTGCTCGTGGTCGCCGGTGATGCCTTCGGCCCGCTCGGGCCGCAGGATCTCGGCCGGCTCTCCCTGAGCCTGGCCGAGGCGGCGAAGCGGGCGGCCGACCTGGGCATCAGGCTGGCGCTCGAGTTCGACGCCCGGGCGAGCTTCCCCAACAACCTCCAGTCGGCGGTGGCCTTGGTCGAGGACGTCGGCAGCCCGAGCCTGGGCGTGTGCCTTGACTGGTTTCACTGGACGGTCGGCCCGAGCAAGCCGCTCGATCTCCGGCTCTTGTCGCGGGAGAACCTGGCTCATGTTCAGCTCTCGGACATCGCTGACGTGCCCCGTGAGCTGGCCTCCGACGCCGACCGCATCCTGCCCGGCGAGGGATCCTCGCCGGTCGACGACCTCGTGCGGCGGCTGGGCGAGATCGGCTACGCGGGGGCCGTGAGCATCGAACTCATGAACCCGCAGCTCTGGGGCGTGCCCCCGAGGCAGTTCGGCGAGATCGCGATCACGGCGCTCCGCAAGCTGCTTGGACAGGCGGAGCACTAGGTTCACGGTAATCACCGACAGCCGATCAAACGCTCAATGGACTGCGAGCATCATGCGTGTTCGCTGAGCAGGGCGCCCCGGCGTTCGATCTCGTCGATCGGCCGCAGATCGCCCGCAGCCTCGGGCGGTACGATCGGGAAGTGGCGGGCGGCCGTGAGCACGTCCACGATCTCCTGGCACACGGGGCCTTCGTAGGTCGCCCAGAGGGCCGCGTCGTGCTTCCGCAGATCAACCGACACCGAGTAGGTGCGGAGGGTCTTGCGGCGGCCCTTCACGTATTGCGGAAAGAACGACAGGGAGAGTTCCCGCAGGGAACGGTAGATCGGATCGCGATAGCGGAGCAGGGGGCTGTTGCTCTTGGAGATCGCTCCCCAGAGCCCGCGGCGGCGAAAGAGCGCAACCACGTGGTCCACGTCGCCGCGTGCGGCCCCCATGTCCATCAGCAGGGGAGGGTGGCCGGCGAGGGCCAGGGCGGCGGCCGCCACGAAGGCGCCCTCGATGCAGTGGGCGGCGTTGTGCGAGAGGACCCCCACCACAGAGCGGGCGGTGTGCCCGTCGTGCTCGGTGTTCCAGGGAATCCGGCTGACGAAGCTCTGAACTCGTTCGGGCGTGCGAAGCCGGGCAAGGCGGGCCTCGATCGCGGGCGGCAGTCCAAGGCCGACGGCGGCTTCGATCGTGAGCGGCATCCGAGGCCTTCCCTGCGGGCTCCCCGACGAAACCGAAAGCCGGGGGTGGAGTCACGGCTCAGCATAGTGAAACAGTCGCGATTCGTGCGAATCCGCCGCAGTGCTGGGGCAGGACACCAACGTTCGTGCCGAAACCGGGGGCCGCTGCGTAGAATCCGGAGACGAGCGGCAACCGCTCACTTCCCAAGCCCGAACCCATGGAGGGAGCAGGCATGCGTCGGCTTTCGCTCGTGCGTCTTTTCACGGTGTTGCTGGTCGCTGGTGCGGTCACCAACCCGGCGCCGGCTCAGGCTCAGCGGTTCTGCCGCGGCTTTGGCTACGGCAACGCCGGCTACGCGGCTGGCTACAGCATTGCCGTGAGCCGCGGCTGGGGCTGGAGTGGCTACGGTTGCCTGCCGCGATTTTCGTGCTGGCGACCATGCTGGCAGCCCTATCGCGCTTTCTGCGGGGTGCCGGCCTATCCCTACGGCTGGCCAGGCTGCGGCTTCGGCGGCTGGAGTGGCTACACGAACTATTACGGCACGCAGTCCGTCTATCTGGCGGCGCCGGCAGGGGGCGGAGCAACCTTCTTCTCGGGCGGGATCGTTCCCTATCCGGTCCCGTATGCCGTGCCCTACGCCGTGCCTTATGCGGTGCCTTATGCGGTGCCTTACGTGGCGCCCTGGCCTTGGTTTGGCGCCGCAAACACGCCCGCGGTAGCCGGTCAGACGACCGCCGTGGCGCGGGCTGCAGGCGTGCCCACCGCGCAGCGCGAGCCTGTGGCGATCGCCCAAGCGAGCCCGTCCGCCAAACTTCGAGCAGCCCATCCGGCGTCGCGTCGCCGGGCGGCCCAGTTGGTGGCGACCGGCGATCGTCAACTCCGCGAGGCCGGTGGCGATGGTCGTCGCCTGAAGGCGGCGGTCGAGGCCTATCGCCGCGCTGCCGCCGCCGCCGCCGACGATCCGGACATCCACCTTCGCCACGCCATCGCGCTCGAGGCCGCCGGCCGGCCGGCTGAGGCCGACGCGGCCGCGCAGCGGGCCGTGGCACTCGACGGCCGCCTTGGCTCAGAGCCGGGCAATCGTGGTGCCGGCGAGCCCGCCCCGCTGGTGGCCCGAGGCGCGACCATCCTCCGTGAGATCGCGGCCGCCGATCCAGCGTCTGAGGAGCCGATCGCCAGGCTGGCCGCGGCCTGGGCCGCCCGGGCCGGCGGGCCGCTCGCGCGGCTGGCGGCGGTTTCCGACAGCCGATAGCCGGCGGATGGGGGCCGTGTATCCTTGGGCGTCATGCCGGCCGCCCCGACTCTCTGCGAACGGATCGATCTCGCCGCGGCCGACGGCCGCCAGCGGCTCGACGCCCTCCGTGGCAAACTCGTCTCGCAGGGGGACGTCGTCAGCCCGGCGAGCCGCCAGCGGACGATCGACGTCTTCGGTGAGCCGCTCTCGCCGCGGCAGGTGGTAACGCGGATCTGCGAAGACGTGCGGGCCAAGGGGCTCGCGGCTTTGCTCGACTACACGCGGCGGATCGACCGGGCCGAGGTCTCCGCCGACACGCTGTTCGTCCGCCCCGAGGCGCTCGCCGGGGCCCACGCGGCCGCGCCTCCGGCCTTTCTGGCGGCGGTGCGGCGGATCCGCGAGCGGGTCACGCGGTTTCAGCAGGCGGTGCTCGCCCGCGACGTGACGGTGCCGCTCGCAGGTGGCGGCTCGCTGCGGCAGCGGTACGTGCCGCTCGGCCGGATCGGGGTGTGCGTGCCCGGTGGTGCGGCGGCCTATCCCTCCACGCTCCTCATGACGGTCGTGCCCGCCCAGGTCGCCGGCGTGCCTGAGATCGTCGTCGTCGCGCCCCCGACGGCCTTCGGTGCCGATAACCCGTACGTGCTGGCCACCTGCCACGAGCTCGGCGTCACGTCCGTGATGCGGGCCGGTGGGGCGCAGGCCGTGGCCGCGCTCGCCTACGGCGTCG